>CALGWX010000228.1 GCA_937936215.1 uncultured Burkholderiaceae bacterium
TCGACGTGCGCGACGCCGCCGCGAAGCCGGTTTTCTTGCCGCCGGCCGACCGTCTCGGCGCCGGCGAAGGCGATCCGTTCCCGCGCGACGAGCCGCCCGCCGAGGCGTCGGTAGAAATGGGTCGCCGGGTTGTCGGACAGCGCCCAGACGAAGGCGCTGCGGCAGCCGATGGCGGCGAGATGCGCCGCCATCGCGCGCATCAGCCGGCGGCCGACGCCCTGGTCCCGCCAGTCGTCGAGGAGGTAGAGCGTCTCCACCTCGCCCTGCGGCACGGCGGCGTCGCGCAAGGGCCGCCGCGCACGGCCGCCGGACACGAAGCCGATCGTGCGCGCGCCGGCCTCGGCATCGGAGGCGACGGCGACGAACAGCGCATGGCCCGGCTCGCGTGCGGCGAAGGCCCGGCGATAGGACAGCGCGAGACGCAGCGGCGACAGCCGCGCAAGGTAGGCGCTGGGCAGGATGCCGGCATAGGCGTTGCGCCACACCTCGGCATGCACGGCGGCGATCCCTTCCGCGTCGGCGGCATGGGCGCGGCGCACCGTGACGAGGCTGCGCGCGCCCGTCATCTCAGCCTCTCCGTTCGAGAACGGCGGCGAAGAAGCCGTCGGTGCCGTGGCTGTGCGGCGCGAGGGCGAGATGCGGCCCGTGCCCCGGCGGCGCGGTCTTCGCCGCGCGCGCCCAGGCCTCGGCGAGCGGCACGGGCCGCAGCGATGCGTGACGCGACAGCACTCCTTCCACCTGCACCTCGTTCTCCTCGGGCAGCAGTGAACACGTAGCGTAGACCAGTCTGCCGCCGGGGCGCAGCAGGGAAACCGCGGCATCGAGGATCACGGACTGTTTCTCCGACACCTCGGCCAGGTCTTTTGCCGTGGTGGTGAGGCGCGCATCGGGATTGCGACGCCAGGTGCCGCTGCCGGTGCAGGGCGCGTCCACCAGCACGGCATCGAAGGCGCCGGCGCGGCGCTTGGCCCAGCGGTCGCCGCGCGAAAGCAGATGGCGGTCCACATTGTCGGCTCCGGCGCGGCGCAGGCGCTTCGTCGCGGCCTCGAGCCGCGTGGCGGAGACGTCGCAGGCGGAGATGCGGCCGCGGTTGCCCATCATGGCGGCCAGCGCGAGCGTCTTGCCCGCCGCGCCGGCGCAGAGGTCGGCCACGCGCTCGCCGGGCCGGGCGGCGGTGAGCAGGGCGATGAGCTGGCTGCCCTCGTCCTGGATCTCGACGAGGCCGTCGCGGAAGGCCCCAGTCGCCGTCACGTTCTGCCGCGGCGCGGCGCGCAGGCCCCAGGGCGAGAAGGGCGTGGGTTCGGTCGCGATGCCCTCGGCGGCCAGCGCCGCGCGGGCGGCGTCGCGCGTCGTCTTGAGCAGATTGGCGCGGAGGTCGAGCGGCGCCGGCTCGTCCATCGCCGCCATGGCCTGCGGCAGAGCCTCGCCGAAGCGGGCGCGGAAGCCGGAGAGGCACCACTCGGGCAGGTTCAGCGCGATGTGCTCCGGCATCCCGGGCGTGACGAGCGCGCGGCCGGCGAGGGCGCGTGCGAGCGCCTGTTCCGCCTGCGTGAGCGGCCCGGGGCCGTAGCGCATGTCGGAGAACAGCGCGCCGAGGGCGGGCAGCGTGAGGCGCTCGACCAGCAGAGCGGCGGCGATGGCGCGCAGGCGCGGGGACGGCGTGGCGCCGTGGCGCGCGAGGTGCCAGTCCAGCCGCAGCGTGTGGCGTATGGTGGTCCAGACGGTCTCGGATACGACGCGCCTGTCGCCGCCGCCGATGTAGCGGCGGCTGCGGAAGAACTCGGTCGCGGTGGCGTCGGCGGGGCGTCGCGGGGTGCCGGCGATCGCCTCCAGCAGGGCGATCGCGGCGGCGAAGCGGGCGGAGGGCGTCACCCGTCGAGGCGGTAGTTCGGCGCCTCGCGCGTCACCTGCACGTCGTGCACGTGGGATTCGCGCAGGCCCGCGTTGGTGATGCGGCGGAAGCGGCAGTTCGTCTGCATCTCGGCGATGGTGCGGTTGCCGGTGTAGCCCATCGCCGCCTTCAGCCCGCCGACGAGTTGGTGGATCACGGTGCCGACCGGGCCCTTGTAGCCGACGCGGCCCTCGACGCCTTCCGGCACGAGCTTCAGGCTGTCCTGCACCTCGGCCTGGAAGTAGCGGTCGGCGGAACCGCGCGCCATGGCGCCGAGACTGCCCATGCCGCGGTACGACTTGTAGGAGCGGCCCTGGTAGAGGAACACCTCGCCCGGCGCCTCGTCGGTGCCGGCGAAGAGGCCGCCCATCATCACCGCATCCGCCCCGGCGGCGAGCGCCTTGGCGATGTCGCCCGAGGTGCGGATGCCGCCATCCGCGATCGCGGGCACGCCCGCTTCGCGCGCCGCGGCGGCGCATTCCAGCACGGCCGTCAGCTGCGGCACGCCGACGCCGGCGACGATGCGGGTCGTGCAGATGGAGCCGGGGCCGATGCCGATCTTCACCGCGTCCGCCCCCGCCTCGATCAGCGCGCGGGCGGCCTCCGGCGTCGCGATGTTGCCGGCGACCACCTGCACCTCGTTGGAGACACGCTTGATCGCCTCGATGGCGCGCAGCACGCCGGCCGAATGGCCGTGGGCGGTGTCCACCACGAGCACGTCCACCTCGGCGGCGACGAGCGCGCGGGCGCGCTTCAGGCCATCCTCGCCGACGCCGACGGCGGCCGCGACGCGCAGCCGGCCGAGGGAATCCTTGGCGGCATTCGGGTTGGCCTGCGCCTTCTCCATGTCCTTGACGGTGATGAGGCCGACGCAGCGGCCCTGCTCGTCGGTGACGAGCAGCTTCTCGATGCGGTGCTTGTGCAAGAGCGCGCGCGCCTGCTCTGGCGTGACGTCGGGGCGGGCGGTGACGAGGTTCTCGCGCGTCATCAGCTCATAGACGCGGAGATTGGGGTCGGTCGCGAAGCGCACGTCGCGGTTGGTGACGATGCCGACCAGGCGGTTGGTGCCGCGTTCCACCACCGGGATGCCGCTGATGCGATGCGCGTCCTGGATGGCGCGAACCTCCGCCAGGGTCTGGTCGGGGTGGATGGTGAGCGGGTTCACCACCATCCCGCTCTCGAACTTCTTGACGCGCCGCACCTGGGCGGCCTGCTCCTCGGCCGAGAGGTTCTTGTGGATCACGCCGATGCCGCCGGCCTGCGCCATGGCGATCGCCATCGGCGCCTCCGTCACGGTGTCCATCGCCGCCGAGACCAGCGGGATGTTCAGCGCGATCTCGCGCGTCAGGCGCGTGCGGGTGTCGGCCTCGCCCGGCAGCACCTGGCTGTAGGCGGGCAGCAGCAGCACGTCGTCGAAGGCGTAGGCCTCGGCGAAGCGCGGGGACGGCGGGGTCGTGTCGGGGGCCATGGCTGCGCCTTTCGGGGTGCGGAGCGGAGCGTCGGGCCCCGACTGCCTTGGCGCGTCCCGTTAGCCCGAAGCGATGCTGCACCGCAAGCGCGGCGGCGGGATGGCAGCCATCCGTCAGCGTCGGGCGATGGACAGGGGCGGGCAGGGCGGCGTAAAGGTCCGGACAAGAGGCAAGCGGGAGACCCTATGGCCGAGCTGGCGCAGCCCGCGATCGCGCTGCGGGGGATCGAGAAATGGTACGGCACGCGCGACGCGCCGGTGCATGCCCTCGCGCCGACCGACATCGA
>CALGWX010000229.1 GCA_937936215.1 uncultured Burkholderiaceae bacterium
GACTGTGCGCTGCGGCCGTCCGCAGCAGCTCCGCCAGCCGGCGCAGCTGCAGCGCCTCTATCTCCCGCCGTGGCAGCCACTGCGTCCGCTCGAGATCGGCCACCTGTTGGAAGGTCGGCCGCCGCAGCAGGGCCTCGTGCAGCGGATACAGGGCGTGCTTGACGAGCGCGGGAAGCATGGGCTGCGCTGCTCAAGGCTGGGCGTGAGCCCTCGCTGGTTCCTCGCCGGCCGAAACCGCCGCGCGAGCTTGGGGCTGCCACGCCCGGCAATCGCCGTGCTCGCCAATCCCACCGCACCATGCGAGGGCACCATGCGATCGCCCGGCCTGCCGCCGATGGCCGGGGCTGCACCGGCCGGCGCCCCCTAGGTGCGGCACGGCGGCAGCGGTGCGCCTGCGCTCAGGCATGAAGCGGCTCCTTGCTCCTCGCCGCCGGCTGCTCCGCCGGCACCGTGAACCACGTCAGCCGCGGCGGCAGGCTGACCCCGCGCACCACGCCACCCGGCAACCGGCGCGCAAACTCGCGCTCGGCAGCCCACGTGCGCTCCTTGACCTGATACAGGCGCCCTTTGCGGTCTTGCCTTTGGCCGAGGGCCTCGCCGCGAGCCAACCGCTCGATCGCTTCCACGTAGACCTCGGCGCTGTCGCGCACGGCGCGCCAGAACAGCCCCAGTTCGTCGTCGCCATCGCGCACCTCGGGGCACACGTGGGCGATCAGCGCGCCGGTGTCGATGCCGGCGTTGATGAAATGCAGCGTGCAGCCCACGTGCTGCGGTTCGCCGTTATAAAGGGCCCAGAACGTGCAGTCGGCGCCGCGGTAGTCGGGCGACAGACCCCCGTGCAGGTTGAGCATGCCGAGCCGCCCCTGCCCCAGCAGCGGCGGCCGGATCAGCGAGGTGCCAAAGACCGCGACCACATCGGGCTGCAGCCGCCGCACGGTCTCAGCGACCTCGGGGTCGTTGATGTACTCCGCCCGATGCAGCAGCTCCTGACGGTCGAGCCTGGCCTCGCCGTTGCCGAAGAAGAACTTCGCCTCCCGGTTGCCGGCGTAACGCCGGCGGTCGCGCAGCCAGCGTCCGATCTTGCGCGCCGCGACCTCGGGCCGGGCCAGCGCCGCGAGCTTCGCCGGCGTGATGCGGCGGCCGACTTCCTGCACGATCGCGGCGACGTCGAGCGACCGGCAGAGCCGGTTGGCTACGTAAACGTGGCGCGGCGAGCCGCCGCAGAGGACCACCACCCGGGGCTCAGGCATCGCGACTGACCTGGCGCTCGAGGTTGAGCATGAGGGCGTCGGCGAAGAACTTGGCCGCCCAGTTGGGGAACTCGAAGCGCGAGTACGCGCCCCAGATCGGCCACGAACCCGCGATGCCGCCGCGCACTTCGTCGGCCGGATCCTGCAGGCGCTGCGAGGACTTCAGCAGCGCAAGGCCGGTGGCGATGTTCCGTTCGAAGCCGCTCTCGCCGGCCGCATCGCGCAGTCGCGACCAGCAGATGCACATCTGCGCCAGCCCGGTCAGGCAGCAGTAGCCGTCGCGAGACACCCAGCCGTCGCCGAAGGTGCCCGCGAGCCAGCCGTCGGTGCGCTGTTGCGCGGCCACGCCGCGGGCGGCGCGCAGCGCGGTGGCGACGTAGCGTTCCTCGCCCAGCAGCAGGCCACTCTCCAGAAAGCCGCGGATCGCGTAGGCGATCGTGTGCGTGAAGGGGGGCCGGCCTTCGACGAAGGCGTTCTGCGCGAACCAGCCGGACGGCGTCTGCCGCGCCAGCGCCCAGTCCAGGTGGCGGATCGCCGCTTGCTTCAGTTCCGCGTCGCCAGCCAGTAGCGCCGTCTTCAGTAAGGCCCATGTGGCGCGCGTGTTGTACACGTGCGGGATGCCGTTGTGCTCGTAGCGGACGAAAACGCCGGTGTCGTCCTGCTGCGCGGCGAGCCAGTGGCCGGCGCGCACCGCCGCCTCCAGGCATTCGGCGCGCCCAAGCTGCTCGTAGCCAGCGTTCATCCCGTGCATGATCTGCCCGGTGTTGAAGATCACCGGCCGGCTGCCCGGCTCGCCGAAGTGGCCCGGGAAGGCGCCGTCGGGCTGCTGGATCGACAGTTCCCAGTCGATCATCCGCTGCGCGCGCGCTTCGAGTTCCGGCTCGCCAAGCACGCGCGCGGCCGCCAGGAACGTCTCGATGATGTAGCCGGTGGTCTCCGGGTAGCTCGGCAGCCAGCCGTCCTCGAAGCTCCAGCCGGCGGATACGCCACCGGCGTCGCGCTGGCCATCGCGCACGTCCTGCGCCCGCTTCAGCCAGTCGATCGCCCCCGCCAAGTGCTCGCGATGGCCGCGCACCGGCTGCCGCCGCGAAGCGGAGAATTCATCGAGTACCAGGCGCACGTGCAGCGGGCGCCAGGGGCGGTAGCGAAAGGGAAGATCGAGCACCTTCATGGATCGTGATCGAGCGGTCCGGGCCTTTGTTGATCGCGCGTTCAGGCCAGCCCAGCACGGGTCGCCGTCGGCCGCCGCGCCGCAGCCTGGTAGACCGCAAGCCACTGCGGCCGCACGGCGCTCCATTCGAAGCGACGAACGGCTTCCAGCCCGGCCGTCCGCAACCGCGCGTGCAGCGCGGGCTCGCGCAACAGGCGCAAAACGGCGTGCGCCATTGCCTCAGCGTCGCGCGGAGGCACCAGCAGCGCGGTGCGCCCATCTTCCACCAGGTACGGGACGCCGCCGACATTTGTACTGACCACGGGTACACCGCTCGCGAGCGCCTCCAGGACCGAGATTGGCATGTTGTCCGCCAAGCTCGGATTCAGGCTGACGCTGGCCGAGGCATACAAGGCCGGGATCTCGGCATTGGCGATGCGGCCGCAGAAGTGCACGGCCTTGGCCACGCCGAGGGAGGCCGCCAGATCGCGCAGACCGGCAAGCTCAGGTCCTTCGCCGGCGATCGTCAGGCGCGCCGTGCGCACCTCCCGACGGACCAAGGCCAAGGCGCGAATCGCGGTGGCGTTGTCGTAGATCGGCTCCAGATTGCGCGCCACGATGAGGTGGGCGTCTTTCGGCGACGCCGTATTTGGGCGGAAGCGTGCAAGGTCGACGATGTTGGGAACGATCGCCGCCTCCATCCCATAGCGTGCGAACACCTCCTTCAGGAACGCGGAAGGGACGACTAGGGCGGCAGCGCGCCGCACGATCGGCCGCACGGCCCACGCACTCCGTTCGAGGAACGAGCCCGCCTCTCCGCCCCGGTAGTTGATCACCAGCGGCACGCCGTTTAGTCGCGCGACCATCGCTGTCGGCACCGCAAAGAGGAACCACGACCAGCCCGAGTTCGCCATCAAATGCACGACATCGGCGGCGCGGGTCGCTGCCCACAGGCGCCATATATAGGGCAGCAGGCGGAGGACTGCGCGCAGGCCGCGGATTTTCCCTGCCCAGACGGGGCGGTATGGCGCATTCGTCTGCACCTGCTCGACAGCAATACCTTCTCCGCGCAGCAGCGCCCCCAGTTGCAGGGTCTGGTTGGCCATGCCACCGGCCGGCGGCGGCAACGGGCCGACGAGGCAAACGCGCAGGGGCATAGCGGTCACGGATGCGCCGCGCGCGGCGCAATGGTCACGGAGGTCGCCGTCAACCGCTCGAACACCGGCGCATACCGCGCCACGCTGCGCGCCCAGTTGCGCTCCTCTTCGACGAAGCGGCGGCCGTTGGCGCGGATCTGCGGCCAGCGCTCGCGCTCGTCGAGCAAGCGCAGGATCGATTGCGCCAGCGCCTCGGCGCTGCCGGCGGGAAAGAGCATCCCGGTCTCGCCGTCGCGGATCATTTCCCGATGGCCGCCGACGTCGGAGGCCACCAGCAGCTTGCCCTGCGCCATCGCCTCCAGCGGCTTCAGCGGCGTCACGGTCTCGGTCAGTCGCATCGCCCGGCGCGGATAGGCGAAGACGTCGACCAGGCTGTAGTAGCGCTGCACCTGCGCGTGCGGCACCCGGCCGGTGAACACCACCTTCTCTTGCAGCCCCGCGTCGCGCACCGCCGCGCGCAGCGCCTGCTCCTGCGGGCCGCCGCCGACCAGCAGCAACCTCGCCTCGGCCCGCCGCGCGAGCACCTGCGGCAGCGCCTGCACCAGCAGGTCGAGCCCTTCATAGGCGTAGAACGAGCCGATGAAGCCGATCACGGTGGCGCCCTCAAGCCCGAGCTCGCGCTTCAGGCGCTCGTCGGCCGGCAGCCCGAAGCGGAACTCGGCGATGTCCACCGCGTTCGGGATCACGGTCACGCGCGCCGGCGGCACGCCGCGGGCGACGATGTCGGCCTTCAGGCCGTCGCAGATCGTCGTCACGTGGTCGGCGCGCTTCAGCGCGTAGGTCTCCAGGGCGCGGGTGGCCCGGTAGCGCAGCCCGCCCTCCGCGCTGGTGCCATGGTCGACCGCGGCGTCCTCCCAGAACGCGCGCACCTCGTAGACCACCGGAATGCTGAGGCGGCGGCCGACGCGCAGCGCCGGCAGCGCGTTGAGCACCGGCGAATGGGCGTGGATCAGGTGCGGCCGTACCCGTTCCGCCACCTCTGCCAGCCGCCGCGCCGTGGCCCGCATCAGCGCGATCTCCCGCCACGGCGGCCGTGCCGCCAGCCCCTGCGGCCGCCACAGCGTGCGATAGAAGTGCAGGCCGTCGACGTCCTGCTCCGGGCCGCTGTCGGCGGTGTGCTTGGGGCTGGTCAGGTGAAAGGTTTCCCAGCCGAGCCGGCGCTGCTCGCGCAGGATCGCGCGCGTGCGGAAGGTATAGCCGCTTTGCAGCGGGATCGAGTGGTCCAGCACGTGCAGCACGCGCAACGTCATACGGGGGCGTGCTCGCTGGCCTTGATTGGCACACGTTCGGCTCGCGGCGCCGCCGCGGGCGCCAGCGCCCCGCCGGCGAGACCGGCGTTGCGCAGGAAAGCATCGAACATCAGGACCGTCCACAGCGGCGTGCTGTGGTCGCGCAACCCGGACTCGTGCTCGCGCAGCATCCGCTCCAGCGCCGGGGCGTTGAACCAGCCGGTGGCGGCGAGCGTCTCGCCCAGCACCACGTCCCGCACGCGCTCGCGCAGCGGGCCGCGGAACCAGCGCGCCAGCGGCACCGCGAAGCCCATCTTCGGCCGGTACATGATCTCGTGCGGCAGGTGCGGCTCCATCGCCTTCTTCAGCAGCCACTTGCCCTCCTGGCCGCGCACCTTCAGTTGCCGCGGCAGGCTGGCCAGCCACTCCACGAGCGGGTGGTCCATCAGTGGCTCGCGCACTTCGAGCGCATGCGCCATGCTGGCGCGGTCGACCTTGGTGTTGATGTCGCCGACCAGATAGGTCTTCAGATCCAGGTACTGGACCAGTGCCAGCGGATCGTCGGTGCCGGCGCGCTCGGCGTGCCGCCGGAAGACCTCGACCGCGTTGTAGCCGCCGAGCTCCGCCTTCAGCGCATCCGAAAACAGGTCCTGCCGCATGTCGTCGCGCACCAGCGACATGCTGTGGAAGTACGCCTCGACCGAGTTGCGGGCCAGCGCCTGGAAGGTGGACTTGGCGCGGAACACGCGCGGCGCCCAGTCGGCCTTCGGATAGACGCGGCCGAGCAGCCCGAACAACGGCCGGCGCAGCGCCAGCGGCAGGCTCGCGCGCAGACGCTCCTCCGCCAGGTGCAGCCGGTAACGGCGATAGCCGCCGAAGTTCTCGTCGCCGCCGTCGCCGGAAAGCGCCACCGTCACGTGCTGGCGGGCGAGCTGGCAGACGCGATAGGTCGGCAGCGCCGAGCTGTCCGCATACGGCTCGTCATAGACGCTCGCGAGCACGTCGACGAGGTCGAAATCATCGCTTTCCACCCGGTCGACGAAATGCCGGGTGTTGTAGCGGCTGGCCACCTGCTGCGCGAAGCGCGACTCGTCGTACGCCGGGTCGGAAAAGGCGATCGAGCAGGTGTTCACCGGCGTGTCCGACAGCGCCGCCATCGTCGCCACGACCGCGCTCGAGTCGACGCCGCCGGACAGGAACGCGCCGAGCGGGACCTCGGAGATCAGCCGCAGCCGCACGCTCTCGCGCAGCCGCTCGATCAGCTCGCGCTGCGCGTCGGCGGCCGAGATGGGGTTGTCGCCGGTGAAGCGGACGTCCCAGAACTGGCGCGGTTCCGGAAAGGGGGCACCGCGCTCGACCGTCAGCGTGTGCGCCGGCGGCAGCTTTCGCGCGCCGGTGAAGATCGTGCGCGGCTCCGGCACGTAGCCGAGCGCGAAGTACTCTTCCACCGCGCACGGATCGATCTCTCGCGCCAGCCGGCCATGCGCCAGCAGCGCCTTCAGCTCCGAGCCGAAGACCAGCATGCCGTCCGGCAGCAGCGCGTAGTACAGCGGCTTGACGCCGAGCCGATCGCGGGCGAGGAACAGCGTCTGCCGGTTGGCGTCCCACAGCGCGAAGGCGAACATGCCGCGGAAGCGCTCGACGCAGGACTCGCCCCAGGCCTCCCACGCGTGCACGATGACCTCGGTGTCGCTGCGCGTGCGGAACACGTGGCCGAGGGCCTTCAGCTCGGGGATCAGCTCGGCGAAGTTGTAGATCTCGCCGTTGAAGACGACGACCACCGAGCCGTCCTCGTTGTACAGCGGCTGCTGGCCGGTGGCCAGGTCGATGATCGACAGCCGCTTGTGGCCGAGCCCGATGCCAGGGCCGAGGTAGGTACCGCTCTCGTCCGGGCCACGGTGATGCTGGGCGTCGTTCATCCGCGCCAGCACGCGACGGTCGACGGCGCGCTCGCCGCGCGTATCGAGGATGCCCACGATGCCGCACATCGCCGCCCCCTCAGCGCGCCGGCGCGACCGTCGAGGCCGTCGTCAGGCCCGGCCGCAGCACGCTGGCGTAAAGCTCGTCGTAACGGCGCACCATGAGCTCCAGGCTGAAACGCTTTTCGACCAGGCTGCGGCCGGCGCCGCCATGGCGGCGAGCCAGCAACGGATCGTCGAAGTAGCGCAGGATCGCGGTGGCCATCGCCTCGGGGTCGGCGCGCGGCACGAGACGTCCGGTCAGTCCCTCCTCCATCAGCTCGGCGTTGCCGCCGACACGGGTGGCGATCACCGGCAGGCCGCTGGCCATCGCCTCCAGCAGCGTGTTCGAGATGCCCTCCGCCAGCGACGGCAGCACGAAGAGATCGAGGCCGCGCATCACCGCCGGGATGTCGTGCCGCTCGCCGGCGAGCCAGGCGAGCGGCGTCGCGTCCGCCTCTGCCAGCACGCGCTGCACCTCCTCGCGCAGCGGCCCGTCGCCGACGATCGCCAGCCGCAACCGCTCGCGCGCGCCGGAATGGCGGCGCAGGGCGGCGACGAAAGCGCGGGCGAGGTTGGTCTGGTCCTTGACCGCGTCGAGCCGCCCGACCGTGCCGATTAGGAACAGGCGCGGATCCGCAAAGTGGCAGCCGTCGATCGGCGCCCGGGCGCGGCCGCGGGCGGTGAAGCGCGCGGTGTCGACGCCGTTGATGATTCTCTCGATACGCGCCGGCGCGATGCCGACCCGCTCGACCAGGTAGCGCTGCAGCTCGCCGGACAGCGCCACATAGCGGGTGACAAACGGGCTGAACAGCCGCCGCGTCCACAGCCGGCGGGCGTTGCGACCGTCGATGTCGTCGGCGTCGCGGCCATGCTCGCCGTGCACCACCGCCGGGACCCTAGCCAGCCGCGCCGGCACCGCCGCCTCCAGCGCGGCGAGGTTGCGCGTGTGCACGATCGCTGGCCGCAGGTCACGCAGCACGCGCGTCAGCCGCGGGTACAGCGGCAAGAGGTGGCCGGGACCCTTGTTCAGCTCGACATAAGTGACGTCCGGCCGCGCCACCCGCGCGCGCATGGCCTCGGTGGCCTGCGTCAGCGCGATGACGGCGTGCCGCCAGCGGCTTGCCGGCAGGCGGTTGATGAGGTTGACGAGGCCGTTCTCGAGCCCGCCCACACCGAAGTGGTAGACGACGTGGGCGATCAGCGGCGGCGCGGCGTCCATTTCCCCACCTTACTGCCCAAAGGCCTTCGCCACCGCGGCGTCGATCGAGCCGCGCATCGCGGCGATGAACTCGCGCAGCGACTGCTCCGCGGCCTCTGGGGACTCATCGTACGGGGCGGCGACGATGATCGCGACGCCGTCGTCGCCGCGGCCGAGGATCTGCGCCCGCGCCTGCAGCAGCTTGGCGAGATAGGGATTGACGACGTCCTCGCCGGCGACGACGAACCAGTCCCAGACCACGAGCCGCTGGTCGGGACTGCGCACCAGCGTGCGCTTTATCGGCAAGGCCGCGTTGCCCACCGTCTCGCGGCGCGTCGACTCGCCGACGTTTCGCCAGACCGGATGCTTCTGCGGCACCATGATGTTGGTGGAGGTGATCAACTCCTCGCCGGGCTTCTGGTTGCGGTAGACGCCCACGTACAGCGCCACCCGCTGTTCGCCACGCGCGTAGGTCTCGAACACGCTGGCCTTGGCGCCGCCGTAGCGGGGCCGCCATCGCGTGACTTGCTCGGTCTGCAGCTGCCAGCCGCCGGCATCAGCCGGAGGCGACAGCGCGATGACGCGCGTGTCGGCATCGGCCTGGTGCTGCAGATACGCCGCCCACGCCGGCAGGGCCGCCGCCACCAGCAGCGTCGCGACCGCGGCGGCGGCGACCGACGCCACGCTGGCACCCGGCAGCGCGACGTTGACGGTGCCGGCGCCGGGATCGACCGGCGCCGGCTCGTCGTCCTCGCGCCAGCGCGCGCCGATCCAGAACAGCAGCAGCATCACGAGGCCGAAGAACACCCAGCCGTAGATCAGGTGGTCCACGCCCGCGGCGATGCGGTTGTTGCTGAGGTGGCCAAGCATCACGATGATGTAGGCGCGCGCCCAGTTGGCGACTATCGGCACCGCGATCGAGGCGGCGATGAACGCCAGCCGGCGCCAGATCGAGCGGTAGTACAGGTAGGCGAAGACGCAACCGACGGTGACCGACGCGATCAGGTAGCGCAGGCCGCTGCAGCCCTCGACGACCGACCAGCTTCCGGTCGGAATGACGAAGAACAGCCCCTCGCGGTGCACCGGAACGCCGGTCAGGCGCAGCGCCGCGATGGTCACGTCGGCCGTCATCTCCATCATCGGCGGAATCAGCGCCTCACCCATCGGCACGGCAAAGAAGAGGAACGCGAGCGGGAACGCCAGTTCCCACGCGAAGCGCCACCCCAGCACGGCGGCGAGGCTCGCCGCCACCATGGCGATCATCGCCAGCTGCTCGACGACCGCCACACTGGCCGCGTTGGCGACCAGCCAGCCGAAGCCGATCAAGCCCACCGCGATCAGCCCCGGCCAGAATGGCCGCAGCGGAATCGTGGCCAGCCGCTGGCGGCGCTCCCACGCGAACCACACGAAGGCGGGAATGACCAGCCAGCCGTGAGTGAAGGTCTCGGAGCGGTTCCAGATCTCCGCCATCGCGCGCAGCGTCGGCCAGAACACGGCCAGCACCGCGACGAGAACCAGCATCACCAGGCCGAAGGCCCGCCAATGGCGCTGCGTCGCCGCCTGCGCAATCTTCAACTCGAGTTGGGGCTCGGAATGCATGCGGTTCAACCTGTCCTGGACATCGGCACGCGCGACGCCTGCTCCAGCAACGCCCCGAACTGCGAAAGCCGAGCGTCCCAGTTGTAGTCGTCAACAACGCGCTGGCGGGCACGCCGCCCCATCTCGTCACCCGGCGCCGGCTGCAGCAGCGTCAGCACCTTGCGCGCGAACTCGGCCGCGGATCCCGCCAGTTCGAACTCCACCAACGGGGCGCCGTGGATGCCTTGTGCCACCGCCGTGGAGACGACGACCGGGCGGGCCATCGCCATCGCCTCGAAGACCTTGTTCTGAACCCCGCGCGCGACCCGCAGCGGCGCCACCACCACCCGGGCGTGCTGCACGTAGGGGCGCACGTCGGGCACCGCGCCCGTGACCACGACGTCAGGGCCGGCAAGCGCGTTGACCGTCGCCGACGGATTCATGCCGACGATGTAGAAGCGCGCCTGCGGCTGCGCGGCGCGCACGGCCGGCATCACCTCGCGCGCGAACCAGGCCACGGCATCGATGTTGGGCCAGTAGTCCATCGCGCCGGTGAAGACGATCGGTAGCTCGTCGGCTGCGTACGGACTCGGCCGCGACGCCTGCGGCGAGAAGTAGTCGGTATCGACGCCGTTGCCGATGGCGTGCACGCGATCGGCGCACTCCGGCGCGAGCTGGACGAAAAGCTCCGCCTCCGCGGGCGTGACGAAGGTGCAGGCCAGCGCCCGCGCCGCCATCCGGCGCTCGAAAGCCAGCAGCGTGCGCGCCTCGCGCCCATAGAGCATCGAGGCCGGCCAGCCGCGCTGCTTGGCGTATTGCGCCCACTTCTGCGAGTCGACGTCGCAGTAGTCGGCCACCAGCCGCGGCGACGCCGGGCGGTCGAAGTACATCGTCATCATCGACGAGAAGGTCACCGCCTTGCCGATGCCGTGCTCGGCCGCCATGCGATCGACCCAGTGCTGCAGTTCGGCGCTGCGGTAGTACGACAGCGACAGCGGCTCGCCGCGCAGCAGCCCGGTCGTGCAGCGCGCGCGCGCGAGCAGCGGCGACAGCGGGATCACCTTGACCTCGGCGCAGAGCTCGCGCAGCGCGGCCTCGTGCGCGAGGTCCTCGGCGAGGTCGGCAAAGGTGCCCAGATAGACGCGATAGTGCCGGCTGAGGAAGCGCAGCAGGTGGTAGGTGCGGATCTTGTCGCCCTTGTTCGGCGGATACGGCACCCGATGCGGCAGGTAAAGCAGCGGTTCCATCGCGCCTTACCCCAGGTTGCGCACGATCGCCGGCCCGAGCGCATTGGCCACCGGCCGCGGCAGCCGGCGCCACACCGCGATCATCGCGCGGTACTTCGGGTTGGCCGGGTTGTTCTGCGGGATGGCCTCGCGCTTGAGCAGCTTGTACTCGTAGGCGAGCGGCGCCGGCTCGAAGCCCCAGTTCTTCTTGAAGTCGAACGAGCCGGTGCCGCGCTTGGAGCGGCCGTAGTCGAAAACGCGCAGGCCGCGCTCGCAGGCGCGGCGCATCAGCTCCCAGTACTTGAAGTCGTTGGCGGCCAGTTCGCGCGCCACCTCGCGGTCGCCGGCGTAGTACGGCAGCACCTCGTCGCGGAAGTAGAACGACAGCACGCCGGAGACCGGCTGGCCGCGCGCATCGAGCACCGTCAGCACCTCGACGGCGTCGCCGAAGACCTCGCGCAGCGCCTCGAAGTAGCGCTTCGGATAGGGCGGCGTGCCGTGGCGGTGGACGTTGTCGGCGTACAGGTCGAAGAAGCGGTCGACGCCGGTGTCGATCTCGCTCGCCAGGCCGCGCCCGATCGCCTTGCGCACCATCGCCCGCTGCTTGCGGGGAATGGCGAGCAGGTTCGCCTCCACCTGCGGCAGGATGGGCTTACGGAAAGTGACGTACAGCTCCTGCAGCGGCCAGTCGGGCTCGGTGCGCTGCCGGTTGCGCAGCTCGAGGTGCTCGACGCCGAGTTCGCGGGCGAGATCCGCCGCGGCCGCGTTCAGCGCCGCCACCGTCTCGCCATCGTCGGCGGCGGCGCCGCCATACACCGCGAACGGCAGCGAGACGAGCGAATGCCCGAACAGGCGGCTGCGCACCTGCGCCAGCGGCAGCACGCCGCAGACGCGCCCGCCGCGCTCGGCGAGCAGATAGTGCGTGCGATGGCGGAAGACCTGCTCGATGATCCGCTTCCAGCCGATGCGATGGAAGAAGGTCGCGGCCGGGCAGGCTTCGACGAAGACTTCCCAGCGCGATTCGTCGGCCGCGCCGAGCGGCCGCACCGCGGGGCGTCCCAATGCCGGCGCGTCGTTCAGGTTCATGCCGGCCCCACGTCGAAGACGCGGTCGACGCGGTCCCATTCGAAGTCCGACAGCAGCCGCTTCAGCCGCGCCTTGGTGCGGTGCAGGTTCAGGTAGTGGCGGAAGCGCGTCTTCAGGCCGATGCCCTCGACGCGCGGCTGCTCGGGATCGATCTCCCACGGATGGAAGTAGAAGATCGCGGGCCGCTGCTCGAGCCGGTTGACGCGCGCGATCGCCCAGCGCGAGACGTGATACGGCGCAAGCCGGAAGTAGCCGCCGCCGCCGGCCGGAAGGTTGCGGCCGAACAGGCGCGTCGTGGTCACCGGCAGCTCCATCAGGCCGTCGCGCACCCGGTACGGGAAACGCGGCGCGTCCGGCATGCCGTAGTGGTCGTGCCGCACCGGATAGACGCTGGAGCTGTAGCGGTAGCCGGCGGCGGCGATGCAGTCGAAGGCCCACAGGTTGCGCTTGCCGATCGAAAAACTCGGCGCGCGGTAGCCGATCACCGGCGTGCCGGAGATGTCCTCCAGCACCGCCTTGGCGCGGCGGATGTCGTCGCTGAAGGCGGCGTGGTCCAGTTCCGAGGCGCGGCGGTGGCCGAAGCCGTGGCTGGCGAGCTCATGGCCCTGGCCGACGATCCGCCGCACCAGCGACGGATGCCGCTGCGCCACCCAGCCCAGGGTGAAGAAGGTGGCGCGAGCGCGATGGTCGTCGAGCAGTTGCAGCAGCTGCTCGACGTTGTGCTCGACGCGGCTGGGCATGCGCTCCCAGGCGTCGCGATGCACATGGCCATCGAAGGCCGAGACCTGGAAGTAGTCCTCGACGTCGATGGTGAGCGCGTTGACCAGCGCGATCGGCACCGAGGCGTTCATGCGCGGACCCTTTCGCTGCGGCGCGCGCGCAGCCATTGCGCCAGATGGGCGGCGATGCGCTCGGCGGCGCGGCCGTCCCAAAGCTCCGGCACGCGGCCGCGCTTGCCGCCGCCGGCGGCGATTGCCTGGACGGCCGCGCGCAGCGCGGCCAGGTCGCGGCCCACCAGCGTGTTGGTGCCCTGCTCGATCGTGATCGGCCGCTCGGTGTTCTTGCGCAGCGTCAGGCAGGGCACGCCCAGCGCGGTCGTCTCCTCCTGCACGCCGCCGGAATCGGTCAGCACGACCGTGGCGCCCTGCATCAGCCCCACCATTTCTAGGTAGCCCTGCGGCGGCAGGCAGATCAGGCCGGGGCCAGCCAGCAGCTCCCCGAAGCCAAAGCGCTCGATATTGGCGCGCGTGCGCGGGTGCAATGGCCACACCAAAGGCAGACTGCGGCCGATCTCGGCCAGCGCCTGCAGCAGCGCCGCCAGCGCATCGGGCGCATCGACGTTCGACGGCCGGTGCAGCGTCACCACGCCGTAGCCGCGCGCGATCCGCTCCGGCGCGTGGCCCTCGGCCGCGAGGGTGCGCGCCGGCGGCACGGCGTGCGGCAGCGCCGCGTGCAAAGAGTCGATCATCAGGTTGCCGACGAAGTGCACGCGCGCTGGGTCGATCCCCTCGCGGACGAGGTTGTCCAGCGCGCTGCGCTCGGTGGTGTAGAG
>CALGWX010000230.1 GCA_937936215.1 uncultured Burkholderiaceae bacterium
TCAACATCGCCATCAGCCTGGTGGTGCTGATGGTCGCCCTGTACACCAAGCGGCCGCTGGAGTTCGCTGCCTTTCCGGTGGTGCTGCTGCTGACCACGCTGCTGCGGCTGTCGCTGAACGTCGCCTCGACCCGCGCCGTGCTGATGGACGGCCACACCGGCCCGGCGGCGGCCGGGCGGGTGATCGAGTCCTTCGGCCACTTCGTTATCGGCGGCAACATCGCCGTCGGGCTGATCGTGTTCGCGATCCTGGTGGTGATCAACTTCGTCGTCGTCACCAAGGGCGCCGGCCGCATCGCCGAGGTGGCGGCCCGCTTCACCCTCGATGCGATGCCCGGCAAGCAGATGGCGATCGATGCCGACCTGAACGCCGGCCTGATCAACGACGCCGAGGCGCGCCGCCGCCGCGCCGAGATCGCGCAGGAGTCCGAGTTCTACGGGGCAATGGACGGCGCCAGCAAGTATGTGCGCGGCGATGCGGTGGCCGGCATCCTGATCCTGTTCATCAACCTGATCGGCGGTATCGCCATCGGCGCCATCTGGCACGGCATGTCGGTGACCGACGCCGCCAGCAATTACGTGCTGCTGTCCATCGGCGACGGGCTGGTGGCGATGATCCCGGGGCTGGTGATCTCGATCGCCGCCGGTCTCATCGTCTCGCGCGTCGGCAAGGGCGACGAGGACCTCGGCGCGCAGATGGCGGCGCAGCTGTTCAAGGCGCCGCGCGTGCTGGCGATCGCCGCCGCGATCCTGGGGGTGCTCGGCATCGTGCCGGGCATGCCCTGGTTCATCTTCCTGCTGTTCTCCGCCATCCTCGGCTATGCGGCCTGGTGGCTGGCGCGGCAGGCGCGCCGCGAGCAGTCGCAGCCGGCGGCAGCCCCCGCGGCTGAGGCGGCGCCGTCGCAGGAGGCGAGCTGGGACGACGTCACGCCCGTCGACGTGCTGGCGCTCGAAGTCGGCTATCGCCTGATCCCGCTCGTCGACCGGGCGCAGGACGGCGAGCTGCTCAAGCGCATCAAGGCGCTGCGCAAGAAATTCGCGCAGGAAATCGGCTTCCTGCCGCCGCCGGTGCACATCCGCGACAACCTCGAGCTGAAGCCGAGCGGCTATCGCGTCCTGCTCAAGGGCGTCGTAATCGGCGAGGGCGAGGCGTTCAACGGCATGTGGCTCGCGATCAACCCCGGTGGCGTCACGCAGTCGGTGCCGGGCACGCCGGCGCGCGACCCGGCCTTCGGCCTGCCGGCGATCTGGATCGAGCCGCGCACGCGCGAGGCGGCGCAGGTACTCGGCTACACGGTGGTCGACTGCGCCACCGTGGTGGCCACCCACGTCAACCACCTGCTGCTGACGCACGCCGGCCAGCTGCTCGGCCGGCAGGAGACGCAGGCGCTCGTCGAGCACATCGGCAAGCTCGCGCCGAAGCTGATCGACGACGTGGTGCCGAAGCTGCTGCCGCTGTCGACCCTGCAGCGGGTGCTCGCCAATCTGCTGGA
The DNA here is from genome assembly GCA_937936215.1 of uncultured Burkholderiaceae bacterium. GTDB lineage: Bacteria > Pseudomonadota > Gammaproteobacteria > Burkholderiales > Burkholderiaceae_F > JADJWR01. The sequence goes on from CALGWX010000230.1 coordinate 1,493, forward strand.
CGAGGGCATCCACATCCGCGACCTGCGCACGATCATCGAGACGCTGGCCGATGTCGGTGGCCGCTGCACCGACGCCAACGAGCTGACCGCGCACGTGCGGGCGGCGCTGCGGGCCTCGATCGCGCAGACGCTGTTCGGCACCGCCCGCGAGTTGCCAGTCGTCGCGCTCGACCCCGAGCTGGAGAAGGTGCTGGCGCAGTCGCTCGGCAACGGCGCCGCCGACGCAGCGATCGAGCCAGGGCTGCTCGAGCTGCTGCAGCGAGGCGCCGCTGCCGCTGCGCAGCAGCAGGAAGACATGGGCCTGACGCCGGCGCTGCTGGTGCCCGACCGCCTGCGGGTACCGCTGGCGCGGCTGCTCAAGCGCGCGGCGCCGCGGCTGCGCGTGATCGGACACGCCGAGGTTCCCGAGACCAGCACGATCCGCGTCAGCGCGGTGCTGGGCGGCGCCTGACCGCAACGATGGTTCGACGAGAGGACGCGTAGATGAGCATCCGACGATTCACCGCCGCCACCAGCCGCGAGGCGATGGCGCAGATCAAGCGTGAACTGGGCGACGAGGCATTGATCGTCTCCACCCGTTCGCTTCCCGGCGGCCGGGTCGAGATCGTCGCCGCCACGCCCGACGCGATGGACGCGCTGATCGCGAAGGCGCGAAGCGGCCGGCAGGACGAGGCGGCACCGGTGGTGCCGGAAGCCGAGGCGCCGCCGAAGCTGGAGACGTTCTCCGACTACCTGCGGCGGCAGAACCAGGCGCAGGCGAGGGCGGCCGCCCGAGCGGCAGCAGCGGACGAGGAAGCGATGCCAAGCGCCGAGCAGACCGTCGTTCCCACCACCGAAGGGGAAACCGGCGGATTGATGGCAAGGCGCGACTCGCTCGAAGCGATCGTGGCTGGTGCTACGGCCACGCCATGGCTGCCGCGTCGGCGTCGCGCGCCGATGCCGACGGCGTCAGCCAAGCGAGCCGATCCCGTGCGTGCGCCGCAGGCACCGGGCGAGGCCGCAACGACAGGCCTCGGCGCCAATGCGGAGGCAGCGGTTGCCGCGCGTGCCGATGCACGCCTGCTCGAAGAAATGCAGGCGATGCGCGCGCTGCTGCTGGAGCAGCGGGCGGCGATGGCCGCTGCGGCGGCGGCCGACCTGCACCGACGCAACCCGGCGCAGGTGCGGGTGATGACGCGCCTGCTGACGGCGGGTTTCTCGAATGAACTGGCGCGCCAGATCGCGGCGGAGGTGCCGGCCGACATGGCGCTCGATCAATGCGAAGGCTGGCTGCTGGAGGTGCTGGCGGTCGACCTGCGCTGCGTGGCGGAGCACGCGGGTATCGTCGAGCGAGGCGGCGTCTTCGCGCTCGTGGGCCCGACCGGCGTGGGCAAGACGACGACGGTGGCCAAGCTGGCGGCGCGTTTCGCCGCCCTGCACGGTGCCGGATCGCTCGGCCTGATCACGCTCGACGCCTATCGCGTCGGTGCCCACGAGCAGTTGCAGACCTACGGCCGCATCCTGGGCACGCCCGTGCACCTGGCGCAGGACACGGCCACGCTGGCCGAGGTGCTGGCGGCGATGGGGCGCAAGCGCCTGGTGCTGATCGACACCTGCGGCGTGTCGCAGCGCGACGAGCGGCTCGAGCCGATGCTGGAGATGCTCTCCTGCGCCGGCACGCCGGAGCGGCCGGTGCAGCGGGTGCTGCTGCTGAACGCCGCCTCGCACGCCGAGACGCTCGACGCGGTGGCGCGTGCCTGGAACGCGCGCGAGGCTGGCATGGCGATCCTGACCAAGCTCGACGAGGCCGTCTGCGTCGGCGGTGCGCTCGACGTCGCGCTGCGCAACCAGCTGCTGCTGCTGGGGGCGACCAATGGCCAGCGGGTGCCCGAGGACTGGCTCGCCATCGCCAGCGAGCAACTCGCCGAGCTGGCGCTGCGGCCCGGCGCCGCGCCGTTCGCGTTCAGCGACGACGAGGCTGCGTTGCTGGCGAGCGCGCCGGCGGCGGCGCAGGCGGTGCGCGCGTGAGGGCGAGCATGCCCGCCCTGCA
>CALGWX010000231.1 GCA_937936215.1 uncultured Burkholderiaceae bacterium
GCAGGGTGGCGCCAAGCAACTCGCGGCGGTACTTCTCGGCGGTGGTGCGCCAGACGGCGACGTTGATCGTGCCGGTTTCATCCTCCAGCGTGACGAAGGTCACGCCGCTGGCGGTGGCGGGGCGCTGGCGGCAGGTGGCGATGCCGGCGGCGCGCACGCGCTGGCGGTGGCGGGCGGCGGCCACCTGCGCCGCGGTGAGCAGGCGCATGGCCTGCAGCCGATCGCGCAACAGCGCCGGCGGATGGCGGCGCAGCTTGTCGGCTTCGCCCGGCGTGAAGCCGGCGGCGACGACCGCCAGCTGCATCACCTGCTCCTGGAAGATCGACACGCCGAGCGTGCGCTCGAGCACCGACTTCACCGCCGCCGACGGGTACGACACCGCGGTGGCTACTCGACATCCGACGCAGCCGGACGCGGCCGAGCGCAGCGAACGATCGCCGCCAGCGCATCCGCCGGTCTCACGACGGTCAGCCGCCCGATCGACCGGCGGAAGAGCGGGCCGAAGTGCGCCCGGTCGCCGGTAATCAGAAGGTCTGCGTCCGCGGCGAGCGCGCCGGCGAGGATAGGGGTGTCCTTTGGCGGCAGGCCGGCCGCCTCGGCAATGGCGAGGTGTTCGGTCGCCGGTGCGGGCGCCAAAGAGATTTCGGCAATCAGGCGCTCGCACTCGGCAGTCCGATCCGGTCGCTTCAGGGCCAGGTTGCGTCTGGCTTCCTCGATGGCGAAGGCCGACGTCGTCAATTCGAGAAGGCCCGCGCGCGCCAGATCGAAGAAGATCAGGAGATCGGATCGGTCCTGATACGCCGCGCTGAATATCACGTTGGCGTCGAGAAACGCACGCACTCGGCGTCGCGCTCCACCAGCCCGACTATTTGCGCTTGGCCGCACTCGCCAGCCGTCGAGCGGCTGTCAGCAGCTTGGGATCGATGCGGCTGTTCTCTTCGAACTCCTTGATCCGCTGATCGGAGTAGATCTCGACCGGAACGAGGACGGCCTGGCGCAGCAAGATCGCGCCGTCGGGCGTGGTTTCGACCGTCAGGGGCACGTCTCCGTCCAGTCCGAGGCGCTTGAGCACCTGGCGGGGAATCGTGACTTGACCCTTCTTTCCGAGTTTGGCGATTTCCATGGCGCTTGCCGGTTGTGTACTGACGCACCGGATTCTAGCCGGGATGCCGGGATACCGGGAAGCCGGAAATCTGCATGTTGGAAAGTCATCGACAGGCGCCGCGATGGTGCGGCCGCTGGGGCAAGGGCGATCGCGGCTGCTTTCAATCAATGAAAGTCATGGCTTGCGACGACCAGTCCGCCGAGCAACCGCGAGTGATCCGCGAGCCTCGATGCGATCAGGTGCACCACCGGCACCGCGGCGGTTTCGACGCGCTCGACGTGGCCGTAGACGGTGAGCAGGGTGGCGCCGAGCAGTTCGCGCCGGTATCTGTCCGCCGTGGCGCGCCAGACGACGACGTTGATGGTGCCGGTTTCGTCTTCGAGCGTGACGAAGGTGACGCCGCTGGCGGTGGACGGCCGCTGGCGGCAGGTGACGATGCCGGCGGCACGGATTGGCTGCCTGTTGCGGGCGCGACCGACCTGCTCCGCGGTTGCGAGGCGCATGGCTGCGAGGCGATCGCGCAGCAGCGCCAGCGGATGGCGGCGCAGGGTGAGCGCGGTGTGCGCGTAGTCGGCGACGATGTCCTGGCCCTCGGTCGGCGGGAGCAGACTCGCGTTCGGTTCGCGCGCGGTGGCGGCGACTGTCAGCGGCGCGTTGCGCGGTGCGGCGGCGTCGAGCCCCAGCGTGGTCCACAGCGCGTGGCGGCGATGGCCGGTGAGCGGGGCGAGCGCATCCGCCCGGGCGAGGGCGTTGACTTCGCCGCGGCTGAGGCTGGCGCGATGGGCGAGGTCGGCCGCATCGGCGAAGGGGCGTTGGTCGCGCGCGGCGACCAGGCGCTGCGCGGCGGCCTTGGTGAAGCCTTGGACCAGTTCAAGGCCCAGCCGTACCGCGGGCTGCCGCGGATCGCGGGCGGACGGCTCCAGCGTGCAGTGCCAGAAGCTCGCGGTGACCTCGATCGGCCGCACCTCCACGCCGTGGTTCATCGCATCGCGAACGATCTGCGCCGGCGCGTAGAAGCCCAGCGGCTGCGAGTCGAGCAGGGCGGCGCAGAAGGCGGCCGGCTCGTGGCATTTGAGCCACGACGAGCTGTATACGAGCAGGGCGAAGCTGGCGGCATGGCTTTCCGGGAAGCCGTACTCACCGAAGCCCTGGATCTGGCGATAGATCTGCTCGGCGTAATCGGCCGAGTAGCCGCGCGCCAGCATGCCGCCGATGAGCTTGTCGCGGAACGGCTGGAGGCCGCCCTTGCGCTTCCAGGCGGCCATCGCGCGGCGCAGCTTGTCGGCTTCGCCCGGCGTAAAACCCGCGGCGACCACCGCCAGCTGCATCACCTGTTCCTGGAAGATCGACACCCCGAGCGTGCGCTCGAGCACCGCCTTCACCGCCTCGGAGGGGTACGACACCGGCTCCAGCCCCTGCCGCCGCTTCAGGTACGGATGCACCATGCCGCCTTGAATCGGCCCGGGGCGCACGATCGCGACCTCGATCACCAGGTCGTAGAAGCAACGCGGCTGCAGGCGTGGCAGCATGTTCATCTGCGCCCGCGACTCGACCTGGAACACGCCGAGCGAATCGCCGCGGCAGAGCATCGCGTACACCGCCGGATCCTCCGCCGGGATATCCTGCAGCCGCACCCGAAAATCGGGGTCAGACTCCAATTTCCTTCGCAGGGCCTGCGGGCTGCCGGGCAGCAGCGGGGGCGGCGGGAAATCGGAGTCTGACCCCGATTTTTTGTAGAAGGCGTGCAGGTGGTCGAGGGCGCGGCGGATGCAGGTGAGCATGCCGAGCGCGAGCACGTCGATCTTCAGCAGGCCGAGGGCGTCGAGGTCGTCCTTGTCCCACTGGATCACGGTGCGGTCGGCCATCGCGGCGTTTTCGATCGGCACCAGGCGGTCGAGCCGGTCGCGGGCGATGACGAAGCCGCCGCTATGTTGTGAGAGATGGCGCGGGAAGCCGATCAGTTCCTGCGCCAGTTGCGCCACCTGCGCGATCACCGGGTTGGCGGGGTCGAAGCCAGCCTCGGCGAGGCGCTCGGGCGTGATCCTG
>CALGWX010000232.1 GCA_937936215.1 uncultured Burkholderiaceae bacterium
TCACCGCCGAACGCGGGCGGGTGTTCGGCGTGCGCCTGAGCGGCGTGCGTGCGGAACTGCCCGACCTCGAAGCCGCGGATGGCGAGGTGATGAGCATCCGCGGACGCGCCGGCGGGCCGACCGCGGATTTCCTGCGCTTCATCGCCAACAGCCCGGTGCGCACGCGCGTCGATGGCCTCACCGATGCGATGCGGGCGGAAGGCACCGGCACGCTCGACCTTGCCCTGGTGATGCCGCTGCGCCACGTCGTCGATACCACCGTCGAGGGCAGCTACCGCTTCGGCGACAACCGCCTGTGGCTGCTGCCCGGCATGCCGGCGCTGGAGGGCGCGGCCGGCACCCTGCGCTTCACCGGCAGCACGCTGGAGATTCCCCAGGCCAGCGGCCGCCTGTTCGGCCAGCCGCTGCGTCTCACCGCCACCACCGGGGCCGAGGGCGCGGTGCGCTTCGAGGCCCGCGGCGGCCTCAGCGTCGCCGCCCTGCAACGTGACTTCGACTGGCCGCTGCTCGCCCATCTCTCCGGCACCACCGCCTGGCAGGCGGACATCGACCTGCGCCGCGACGGCAGCACGGTGAGCATCCGCTCGGCGCTCGACGGCATCGCCGCCAGCCTGCCGGAACCGTTCAACAAGTCGGCGCGGCAGAGCTGGCCGCTGCTGATCGGCTTCGACAGCCGCGAGCGTGGCGAGCGTCAGCTTATCCGCGCCGAGCTCGGCGACCGCCTGACGCTCAGCGTCGAGCGGCGGGCTACGCCGCTGGGCTGGGCGGTGGCGCGCGGTGGTCTGGGCATCAACACCGCGCTGCGCAGTGCCGCCGACGGCGTGATGATCAGCGCCCGTGTCGATGAGCTCGACCTCGATGCCTGGCGCCGCGCGCTGCGCGGCAACGGTGGCGGCGGGCAGGAAATGCCGGCGCTGGCACTGGCCGGCATCGAACTCAAGGCTGCGCGCCTGCAGGTGTATGGCCAGCGCCTCAACATGGTCGACCTCAGCGCCGCGGCAGTGGGCGGCGACTGGCGCGGACAACTGGACAGCCGCGAGGCCAGCGGGCGCTTCGACTGGCGTGGTGCCGGCGATGGCGCGCTGCATGCCCGGCTGCGCCACCTGCGCCTCGGCCTGGGCGGCGGCGAGGGCGCCGAGGGTGCCGAGGACGATGCCCTGCGCCGCCTGCCGGCGGTCGATCTGGTGGTCGACGAGTTCGTCCTGCGCGACAAGGAACTCGGTCGCCTGCAGGTGCTGGCGCGCAACCGCAACCGCCAGTGGGAGCTGGAAACCCTCGCACTGGCCAATGCCGACGGCGAACTGCAGGGCTCCGGGGTGTGGCGCGGCGGTGCGCGGCCGTTGACCCGGCTGGACTTCAGCATCCGCTCCGACAACGTCGGCGCGCTGCTCGGCCGCCTCGGCTACGCCGATGCGCTGCGCGACGGCAAGGCCGAACTGAGCGGCGAGGTGGACTGGCAGGGCAGCCCGCTCAAGGTCGATTACCAGAGCCTCGACGGCAAGCTCGTGCTGAGTGTGGAGGACGGCCAGTTCAAGCGCCTTGAGCCGGGTGTCGGCCGTCTCCTCGGCGTGCTCAGCCTGCAGGCCCTGCCGCGCCGCATCAGTCTCGATTTCCGCGACGTGTTTTCCGAAGGGTTCGTCTTCGACCGCATCAATGGCAACATCGCCATCGACGACGGCGTGATGCGTACCGAGGACTTCAGCATCCGCGGCCCGGCGGCGCGCATCGCCCTGCGCGGCAGCGTCGACCTGGAGGCCGAGACCCAGGATCTGCGGGTCACCGTGCAGCCCACGCTGAGTGAGTCGATCGCCATCGGTGCCGCCGCGGGCCTGATCAATCCGGTCGCCGGGGTGGTCACCTACATTGCCCAGAAGGCGCTCAGCGATCCCTTCGAGAAGCTGCTCGCCTTCGACTATGCGATCACCGGCAGCTGGAGCGAGCCGCGCGTCGACAAACTCACGGGGGCGCGACCGGCTCCGGCCGCCGACCCCGCCGTTCCCCCCACCGAAGCCGGGAGTGCCCCGCAATGACCGCTACCCCTGTCCGCATCGCCGCCGTGCAGATGGTGTCCGGCCCCGATGTCGATGCCAACCTGCGCGTTGCCGCAGAACTGATCGCCGAAGCTGCCGCCGCCGGTGCGCGGCTGGTGGCGCTGCCCGAGTACTTCCCCCTCCTCAGCGCCGACGAGACCGCCAAGGTGCGCATCCGCGAGCGCGACGGCGACGGCCCACTGCAGGACTTCCTGCGCGACAGCGCGCGCCGCCACGGCATCTGCGTGGTCGGCGGCACCCTGCCGCTGGCTGCCGGCGCCGCGGGCAAGGTGCGCAACAGCACGCTGGTGTACGACGCCGCCGGCGAACGCCTGGCGCGCTACGACAAGATTCACCTCTTCGGCTTCCGCAAGGGCGAGGAGCACTACGACGAGGCCGCCACCATCGAGGCCGGCAGCACGCCGGTGGTGTTCGATTCGCCCGCCGGGCGCACCGGCCTCTCGGTGTGTTACGACCTGCGCTTTCCCGAACTCTTCCGGGCGATGGGCGAGCTCGACCTGATCATCCTCCCCGCCGCCTTCACCCACACCACCGGGCAGGCACACTGGGAGGTGCTGCTGCGCGCGCGCGCGATCGAGAACCAGTGCTACGTGCTCGCCCCCGCACAGGGCGGGCGCCACCCCAGCGGGCGGGTGACCTGGGGGCACAGCATGCTCATCGACCCCTGGGGCGAGGTGCTGGCGTGCCGCGCGGAAGGCCCCGGCGTGGTCGTCGCCGAGGTCGATCCGGCGCGCATCGCCGCCGTGCGCGCCAGCCTGCCCGCCCTGCGCCACCGCTGCCTGTGAGACCATAGGCAGTGATCGTTTTTCTGCCGGCACGGTCGAACCCCTGCCGACACCCATCAGGAACCCCATGAGCAAAGCCAAGAACGCCCTCAAGGTCGCTGACCGTTATCTGCTGAACCCCTACGGACTGGGCAACGCGGAACTGGAAAAGGTCTTCCGCAAGCTGATGCGCCACGACATCGACCATGCCGACCTCTACTTCCAGTACCACCGCGGTGAGGCCTGGAGCCTGGAGGAGGGCATCGTCAAGGCCGGCAGCTTCGACATCGAGCAGGGCGTCGGCGTGCGTGCGGTGAGTGGCGAGAAGACCGCCTTCGCCTACTCCGACGACATCTCCCTGGACGCGCTCGTCGATGCCGCCACCGCGACGCGGGCGATTGCCGCCGCCGGCCGCCGCCGCAAGGTGGCGATCAGCCCGGCTAAGGCGCGCCGCCGCCTGTACCGCGACGACGATCCGCTCGACTCCCTCGACGACACCGCCAAGGTCCGCCTGCTCGAACGCCTGGAAGGCTTCGCGCGCGCCGAGGATGCCCGCGTCAGCCAGGTGATGGCGCATCTGGCCGGTTCCTGGGAGGTGGTGCTGGTGGCGCGCGCCGACGGCCACCTCGCTGCCGACGTGCGT
>CALGWX010000233.1 GCA_937936215.1 uncultured Burkholderiaceae bacterium
GCAACCGCTGCCGCCGCGGCAGTGGCCGCCGTGCCCGTCATCGCCTCCGCGCAGACCGCCGATCTCGGCACGCGCGAATTCGAAAGCAACTGCGCCGTTTGCCACGGCAGGACCGGCAAGGGCGACGGACCTTACGCGGAACTTCTCAGCACCCGCCTGCCCGACCTGACCACGCTGGCCAAGCGCAACGGCGGCACGTTCCCGTTCGCCCGCGTCTAGGAAGTGATCGACGGCACGCAGGCCGTCAAGGGCCATGGCCCGCGCGAGATGCCATGCCAATTTGGGGCATGGACTATCAGCTCAAGGCCGCGGAGTACTACGCCGACATGCCCTACAACCCGCAGATCTACGTCCGCGGTCGCATCCTGGCCCTGACCGAGTATCTGGCCCGCTTGCAGGCGAAGTGAGTCGATCTTCGCCGCGCCGCAGGCGGTCGGAAGGCTAATCGACGAGCCGGTTCAAGCTCTTCGGGTCGAACTTCTGGTGCTCGGCGCTCGGCCATTCGACCGCGATGCCGTGCGCCCGCAGCGCGGCAACGATCGCATCGAGCACCTGCGCCTGGTCCGCGGTCTCGTTGATCAGGCGGTGCAGCGCGATCGACAGCGGATCGTCGGCGCTGGGGGTCAGGCCATAGGCTGCGAAGGCGCCTGCGGCTCCCGCTGAAGGCGTGTCGCTGCTGCTCGGTTCGATGATTCGCGCTGGAATGCCGATGGCGGTGGCGCCTGCGGGCACCGCCTTGACGACGACGGCATTCGATCCGACCTTGGCGCCGTCGCCGACCGTAAAGCCGCCGAGCACCTTGGCGCCGGCGCCGACGACCACGCCGCGGCCGAGCGTGGGATGCCGCTTGGTGCCGCGATACAGCGATGTGCCGCCGAGGGTGACGCCCTGGTAGATCGTGCAGTCGTCGCCGACCTCCGCCGTCTCGCCGATGACGATGCCCATGCCGTGGTCCATGAAGACACGGCGGCCGATCTTCGCCGCCGGATGGATCTCGATGCCGGTGGCCCAGCGCGCCAGGTGCGAGATGAAGCGCCCGAGCCAGCGCAGGCCGGCATTCCAGCAGGCGTGCGCCAGCCGGTGCATCCACAGCGCGTGCACGCCGGGGTAGCAGGTCAGCACCTCGAAGGCCGACCGCGCCGCCGGATCGCGCTCCAGCACGCAGCGAATGTCTTCGCGCAGTCGATCGAACATGGGGCCTCGTCCTACCGCAGGGAGGCGCGATTCTATCGGCGCGACTGCTTGCGGCCGGCGCGCTCGGTGCGCCGCTCGATGATCGCCGCGGCGATGCCGCGCAGGATGTCGACCTCGGCGTCGGTCGGCTGCGCCCGCGCCAGCAGCCGCCGCAGCCGCGGCATCAGCCGCTTCGGCTGCGCCGGGTCGAGGTAGCCGATCGCCACCAGCGCCCGTTCCAGGTGCGTGAACATCGCCTCGATGCGCTCGTGGCTGGCCGGCGGCGCCTCGTCGAACGGGCGCAAGCGGGCGTCGATGGCGCCGCCGGCCAGCGCCAGCCGGCACTCGTAGGCCGCCACCTGCACCGCCTGCGCCAGGTTCAGCGACGCCGCGCTGGCATCGGCAGCGATGGCGCAACAGGCGCCACAGCGCTCAACGTCCTCGTTGGTCAGCCCGGTGCGTTCGGGGCCGAAGACGAAGGCCACCTCGCCCGGCCCGTCACGCAGCAGCGCCGCGGCGCGCGCGGCCGCCTGGCGCAGGTCAAGCAGCGGCGGGCCGAACTCGCGCGCGTAACCGGTCATCGCGAACGACAGCCGCGCACCGGCCAGCGCCTGCGGCAACGTCTCGTGCCGCGCCGCCGTGTGCAGGACGTCGGCGGCGTGGGTGGCGAACGCCAGCGCCTCGGGATGCTCGGCAAACGCCGGCTCCCGCGGCGACACCACATCGAGACGGCGAAAGCCCATGGTGCGGATGGCGCGCGCGGCGGCGCCGATGTTGCCCGCGTGCGCGGGCGCCACCAGCACGAAGCGGATGCGGTCGAACGGCGACGGGGCATCGCCACCCGCGCTGCTTTCCTGCTCCACCCCAATCGCGCTCACGCGCCCACTGCCTCCGCTCGCGACGCTCGCGCCGCGGGCTGCGCCGCCACGCGCCAGTAGAATCGCCGGCCAGTCTAGCGGCGCCTGCGGTGCGCCCTGCTCCTTCGACAATCCGGCCTGCCGATGCACCCGATGCTGAACACCGCCGTCAAGGCGGCGCGCAAGGCGGCGGCGATCATCAATCGCGCCAGCCTCGACCTCGACCTGATCCAAGTGTCCACCAAGGGGCGGCGCGACTTCGTCACCGAGGTGGACCGCGCCGCGGAGGCGGCGATCATCGAGACGCTGTCCACCGCCTATCCGCAGCACGCCTTCCTCGCCGAGGAAAGCGGCACCAGCGAGGGCGGCCAGCAGGCCGAGTACACGTGGATCATCGACCCGCTCGATGGCACCACCAACTTCATCCACGGCTTTCCGCAGTACGCGGTGTCGATCGGCCTGCGCCACCGCGGCCAGCTGACGCAGGCGGTCATCTACGACCCGACGCGCAACGAGCTGTTCACGGCCAGCCGCGGCCGCGGCGCGTTCCTCAACGACCGCCGCATCCGCGTCTCGCGCCGGGTGCACCTGCGCGAGTCGCTGATCGGCACCGGGTTCCCGTTCCGCAAGCTCGAGCACCTCGACGAGTACGTGCGCATGTTCAAGCGCATCACCGAGGAAACCGCCGGCATCCGCCGGCCCGGTGCGGCCTCGCTGGACCTGGCCTACGTCGCCGCCGGGCGGCTCGACGGCTTCTGGGAGTTCGGCCTGTCGCCGTGGGACATGGCCGCCGGCACGCTGATCATCCAGGAGGCCGGCGGCCTCGTCACCGACTTCGACGGCGAGGAGAACTACCTCTTCACCGGCAACGTCGTCTGCGGCACGCCGAAGGTGCACGAGCAGTTGCTGGCGCTGGTGCAGGAGGTGCACCGGCGCGGCGAGCGCGCCGACGGCTGATGCCCGACCGCGGCTCGCCCGAGCGTCCGGCCGGCCCGTTGCGCGCATCGCCGGCGGCAGATGCCGCTGCGGCCAGCGACACGCTTTCCCGGCACACGCCGATGATGCAGCAGTACCTGCACATCAAGGCGCAGTACCCGGACGTGCTGCTGTTCTACCGGATGGGCGACTTCTATGAACTCTTCTACGACGACGCCCGCCGCGCCGCGAAGCTCCTCGGCGTGACGCTCACGCAGCGCGGGGCCTCGGCGGGGGCGCCGATCCCGATGGCGGGCGTGCCGGTGGTCTCGGTCGAGCAGTACCTGGCGCGGCTGGTCAAGCTCGGCGAATCGGTGGCGATCTGTGAGCAGATCGGGGATCCGGCGACGAGCAAGGGCCCCGTGGAGCGCAAGGTCGTGCGCGTGGTCACGCCCGGCACGCTCACCGAGCTGTCGCTGCTGGAGGCCAAGCGCGACGCGGCGCTGGCCGCCCTGGCCTGCGACGGCAAGGAAAAGGTCGGCGTCGCCTGGCTGGTGCTGGCCAGCGGCGACCTGCGCGCCACCCGCACGACGCGCGCCGAACTGGCTTCCACGCTGGCGCGCATCGGCCCAAGCGAGCTGCTCGTTGCCGACGACCCTCGCGCCCCCGCGCCGGAGGCCGACGCGCGCGTGCAGCACCTGCCGGCCTGGCACTTCGACGCCGAGCGCGGCGCCCGCCTGCTGCGCGAGCGGCTCGGCGTGGCCACGCTGGCCGCCTTCGGCATCGACGACGAGCCGCTGCTGCTTGCCGCCACCGGCGCCCTGCTCGGCTACGCGCAGGACACGCAGCAGGCGCCGCTGTCGCACGTGACCCGGATCGTCGTCGAGCGCGACAGCGAGCTGGTGCTGCTCGACGCCGCGAGCCGGCGCAACCTTGAACTGACCGAGCCGCTGCGGGGCGAGGACGGACCCACCCTGTTTCGGCTGCTGGACGGCAACGCCACCGGGATGGGCAGCCGCCGGCTGCGGCACTGGCTGCACCATCCGCAGCGCGATCCGACCGTCGCGCGCGGCCGGCAGGCGTTCATCGCCGCGCTGCTGGACCTCGATCTCGCCGAGCGCGTGGCGGCGCCGCTGAAGTACGTGCCGGACCTGGACCGCATCGCCGCGCGCATCGCGCTCGGCACCGTGCGACCGCGCGAACTGGCGGCGCTGCGCGATGCCGGAGGCCACCTGGACGCGCTTGCCGACCTGCTGGCGCCGATCGAGACGCCGCAGGCGCAAGGCTGGCGCCAGGCCGCCCGCCTGCCGCAGGCCATCGCCGATGCGCTCGCGCGCGCGCTGCTGCCCGAACCGGCGGCACAGGTGCGCGATGGCGACGTCATCGCCGCCGGCTTCGACACCGAACTGGACGAGCTGCGGCAGCTGCGCGACAACGTCGGCCAGTTCCTGGTCGACCTCGAGGCGCGCGAGCGGGCGCGCACCGGGATCGCCAACCTGCGCGTCGAGTACAACCGCGTGCACGGCTTCTACATCGAGGTCACGCACGGGCAGGCGGCGAAGGTGCCCGACGAATACCGCCGCCGCCAGACGCTGAAGAACGCCGAGCGCTACATCACGCCGGAACTGAAGGCCTTCGAGGACCGGGCGCTGTCGGCGCAGGAGCGCGCCCGCGCCCGCGAGCGGGAGCTGTATGAGGCGCTCGTGCAGCGGCTGCAGCCGCTCGCCCCGGCGCTTCTGGCCACCGCCGACGCGGTGGCGACGATCGATGCCCTGGCGGCGCTGGCCCGCCACGCGCAGCGCGCGCGCTGGGTGGCGCCGCAGTTCGGCCCCGAGCCGGGGCTGGAGATCCGCGGCGCGCGGCATCCGGTGGTCGAGGCGCAACTGGAGCAGTTCATCGCCAATGACTGCGTGCTGCGGCCGGGGCGCCGGCTGCTGGTGATCACCGGCCCCAACATGGGCGGCAAGTCGACCTACATGCGCTCGGTCGCGCTGATCGCGCTGCTCGCCTATGCCGGCAGCTTCGTGCCGGCCGACAGCGCGCGGCTGGGGCCGATCGACCGCATCCTGACCCGCATCGGCGCCGCCGACGATCTCG
>CALGWX010000234.1 GCA_937936215.1 uncultured Burkholderiaceae bacterium
GCCGAGGACGAGTTCGGCGTACCGGCGGAGGTCGTCGCCGCGATCATCGGCATCGAGACGCACTACGGCCGGTTCATGGGGACTTACCGCACGCTCGACGTGCTGCTGACGCTGGCCTTCGACTACCCGCGCCGCGCCGCCTTCTACCGCGACGAGCTGGCGCACTTCCTCCTGCTCGGTCAACGCGGCGACCTGAATGTGCTGAAGCAAACGGGCTCCTTTGCCGGCGCCATCGGCCTGCCGCAATTCATGCCGAGTTCGATTACGCGTTACGCGCTCGACTACGACGGCGATGGCCGCATCGACCTCGCCCGCTCGGCGGAAGATGCGATCGGCTCGGTGGCCCACTACCTGCAGCGGCAGGGGTGGCTGCGCGACCACCCGGTCGCGTTCGAAGCGGTGGCCAACGAGGCGATCATGGACGAGGTGGGCCGCGGCATCGCCGCCAACCGCTCCTGGGCCGCGCTGGCCGACCTGGGCGTATTCATCGACGGCGACCTCGACCCCGAGGCGCGCGTCGTACTGATGGACCTGCCCTATCGCCTCGACGACGGCAACGAGGGTGTGGCCTACCGGCTCGGCACCGTCAACATGGCGGCGATCCTGCACTACAACCGCAGCTACTTCTATGGCGCCGCGGTGGCCGAACTGGCGGCGAAGCTGAGCGTCGGCGGCGCACCGGCCACCATGGCCCAAGCGTACCGGTAGTCGACCTCACGCCGCCGGCATGTCCGGCTGCCGGCTCGGCTGCGCCTCGATGAACGCCGGCAATTGCATGCAGGCGTCGAAGATGCGCATCACGGTGGGCACATGGTCGAGCCGGCAATCGAAACGGCGGGCGTTGAAGATCTGCGGCACGATCAGCACGTCGGCCAGCGTCACCGCATCACCCAGGACGTAGCGCCCGCAGCGGCCGGCCGCGACGAGCTGCGCCTCGACCTGCGCTAGCCCCTGCTCGACCCAGTGCCGGTACCAGGCGTTCTTCGCCTCGTCGCTGGCGCCCAGGTCGTGGACCAGGTAGCGCAGCACGCGCAGGTTGTTCAACGGGTGGATCTCGCAGGCAATGGACAGCGCGATCGCCCGCACGTAGGCGCGCGCCAGTAGTTCGTTCGGCAGCAGCGGCGGCTGCGGGTACTTCTCCTCCAGGTACTCGATGATCGCCAGCGACTGCGTGAGCACCGCGCCATCGTGCTGCAGCACCGGCACCAGTTCAGCGGGGTTCAGGCCGCGGAACGTCTCCCGGAACTGCTCGCCGCGGACCAGATCGACCGGCACGTACTCATACGGCAGCCCCTTGACGTTCAGCGCGATCCGCACGCGGAAGGAGGCCGAGGAGCGTGCCGCGGAGTAGAGCTTCATCATTGCATCCACCTCACCAGGGCCAGGGAAAGGATCGGGAAGAACACCAGCACCACGATGCGCAACGCGTCCGCGGCGAGAAACGGCAGGATGCCGCGGAAGGTCTCGGCCATCGGCACGTCGCGGGCCAGGCCGTTGATGACATAGACGTTCATGCCCACCGGCGGCGTGATCAGGCCGATCTCCACCACCATCAGCGCCAGCACGCCGAACCAGATCGCCTTCTCGGTCGCGTCCAGGCCGAACAGGTCCAGCCCGAGCACGATCGGCAGGAAGATGGGCACCGTCAGCAGGATCATCGACAGCGCATCCATCACGCAGCCGAGCAGCACGTACAGCAGCAGGATCGCGAAGAGCACTGCCAGCGGGTTCATGCCCAGGCCCTGCACCCACGCGGCCAGCTCTGCCGGCAACTGCGACAGCGCCAGGAAGACGTTGAGCAGGTCGGCGCCGAGCAGGATGAAGAAGATCATCGCCGTGGACTCCGCCGTGGCCAGCAGGCACTGCGCGAACTGCCGGCGCCGCATGCCGCGCCGCCAGGCCACCAGCGCCGTCGCCAGGGTGCCAACGGAGGCGGCCTCGGTCGGGGTGAAGATGCCGCCGTAAATGCCGCCGACCACGGTGACGAAGATCGCCAGCACTGGCCACACGGCCCGCAACTGGCGCAGCCGCTCGCGCCAACCGACGCCCGGGCCGGCCGGTCCGGCCCCGGGAAGAACCCGCACATAGACCGCGACGGCGGCCATGTAACCGAGCGCGGCGAGCAGCCCGGGAACCACCGCCGCCGCGAACAGCTTGCCGATGTTCTGCTGCGCCAGGATGGCGTAGATCACCAGCACCACCGACGGCGGGATCAGGATGCCCAGCGTGCCGCCGGCGGCCAGCGTGCCCGTGGCTAGCCGCGGCGAATAGCCGTGGCGGCGCAGTTCCGGCAGCGCCACCTGCCCCATCGTCGCCGCGGTGGCCAGCGACGATCCGCAGATGGCGCCGAAGCCGGCGCAGGCGCCGATAGCCGCCATCGCCAGGCCACCGCGAAAGTGCCCGATCAGCGCCGCCGCCGCGCCGAAGAGCGCCTGCGACAACCCGCCGTGGGTGGCGAAGTTGCCCATCAGCAAGAACAGCGGGATCACCGACAGGTCGTAGACCGCAAAGCGGCCGAAGGCGGCGTTCTTAAGGTAGCTCGCCAGCGGCAGCCAGCCGGTCAGCAGCACGTAGCCCGCTAGGCCGACCGCGAACATCGCCGCGCCGATCGGCACGCGCGCCAGCAGCAGCAGCACCAGCACGCCGAACATCAGCGCGCCGAGTTCGACACCGCTCAAGCCTTCGCCTCCAGCGCCAGGCACAGCATCGCGGCGGCGCGATCGAGCGCCGCCAGGCCCAGCAGCGCGAAGGCGGCCGCCATCGGCGCATAGGCCCACCAGGTCGGGATCGCCAGCACCATCGTCGTCTCCCCGGCGGCGCGCAGGTCCACCAGCCCCACGGCGAGCCGCCAGGCGATCAGGAACCCGATCGCCGCGATGGCCGCGTTTCCCAATGCGTCGAGCGCGGCGCGCACTCGCGCCGGCGCCCGTGCGGTGAGGAAGTCCACCAGCACGTGGCCGCCGCGCATTGCGCAGTAGGGCAGGAAGGCGGCCACCGCGACTGCGGTGCCCAGTTGCGCCAGTTCGTAGTCGCCCGGCAGCGGCCGCGAGAGCAGCCAGCGGCCGAGGATCGACGCGGTGGTGGCCAAGGTCATCGCCACCAACACCGCGCCACCGGCGAGCGCAAAGCCGACCGACAGCAGCCGCACCGCGCGGCCAAACGGCCCGGCAGGCGCGCCGGCGCGGGGATCGTCGAGCAGCACGGCCGAACGCTGGCCGCGGCGGGCTACCTGGCGGCCTTCGTGCCGGCCGCTTTGGCGCGCGCGGCGTCCTCGGCGGCGATCAGCGCACGCGCGTCGGCGAGCAAAGCGTTGCCGTCCAGCCCGCGCTTGTTCATGTCGGCGAGCCAGTCCGCGTACAGCGTCCGTGCGCGCCGCTCCCAGTGCGCGAGCTCGGTGGCGGGCACGGTGTAGAAGGCGTTGCCCCGGTCGACTGCCATCGTGCGCGCTGGCCCCTTGGAGTTGTCCCACAGCGCGCCGATCTGGCCGGACAGCTCCAAGCCGCTGTTGCGGTCGATGACCGCCTTCAACTCGGGCGGCAGGCTGGCGTAGCGCGCCGGGTTCATCGCGAAGATGAACACCGCCGTGTACAGCGACGGCATCGCCGGGTCGGTCTCGGTGTGAAACTTCACCATCTCATGCAGCTTGACCGAGGGGATCACCTCCCACGGCAGGACGAAGCCGTCGATCACGCCCTTGGACATCGCCTCGGTCACCGCCGGCAGCGGCATCGACACCGGTGTGGCGCCGAAGGCGGCCAGCATGCGGTTGGTCTGCCGCGTCGGCGCGCGCATCTTCAGGCCCTGGAAGTCCGCCAGCGTCTTGATCTGGCGCTCGCGCGTGTGCACGTAGCCCTGGTCGTGGACGTGGAAGGCGAGCGGCTTGACACCGGCGAACTCCTTCGTCGCGTGCTTCTCGTAGAAGCGCCAGGCGGCGCGGCTCGCCGCCTCGGCCGTCTGCGTCATGAACGGCAGCTCGAATACCTCCATGATCGGGAAGCGACCCGCGGTGTAGCCGGGCAGGGTCCAGACGATGTCGGCCACGCCGTCGCGCACCTGGTCGATCAGCTGCGGTGGCGTGCCGCCCAGCTGCATCGCCGGGAAGATCTGGCAGCGCATGCGGTTGTTCGACTCCTGCTGGATCTTGGCGCACCACGGCTCGAGGTGGTTCTTCGGCCCCATCGCGATCGGCGGCCAGAAGTGGTGCACCTTGAGGACGATCTGCTGCGCCAGGGCGCCGCTGGCGGCCACCATGGCGACAAGCGCCGCAAACCACCGGATCACTGCTCGGCCCATGCTCCCCTCCTCCTTTTCCCGACCGCTCCGTTCACCCCATGCCGCAAGGCGGCTGCGCCTGGCGCGCCGGCCTTCGCCGGACGGCGCCCCCATCTCGCCGGCGCTGCTCGGCCCGATTGCCGGCACGTCCCGCTGCCCCAACCCAACGGTTCCCTACCTGCGCTGGGCGCCGATTCGTCGCTCGCGGCGCGCCGTTCACCGGGCCGCCGGCCGCGGCGTGCCTTGGGCGCCGCTTTGCACCGGCGCTCAATCGACCTCGGGCGGCCCGATTCTCACTCGCAGCGTGCCGACGCCATCGACACCGCCTTCCAGCACGTCGCCCTCGACCACCGCCGCCACACCTTCCGGGGTGCCGGTGAAGACGAGGTCGCCCGGCGCCAGCTCGAAAAACCGCGACAGGTGCTCGATGATCTCGTTCACGCTCCAGATCAGCTTCGACACGTCGCTGTCCTGTCGCGTCTGGCCGTTGACCTTCAGCCAGATGCGCCCCGACTTGATCTCGCCCGTGCGCGCGATCGGCACCAACGCACTGATCGGCGCCGAGAAATCGAACGCCTTGCCGACTTCCCACGGGCGGCCGAGCTTCTTCGCCTCGCCCTGGAGGTCGCGGCGCGTCATGTCGAGCCCCACCGCATAGCCCCAGATGCAGGCCGGCGCATCAGCGGCGGCGACGTTGCGCGCGCGGCGGCCGATCGCCACCACCAGTTCGATCTCGTGGTGCAGGTTCGATGTCGCCGGCGGATACGGCATCACCCCGGTGCCGTCGGCCACCGGCAGCAGCGCGTCAGCCGGCTTGGCGAAGAAAAAAGGCGGCTCGCGGCCGGAGAAGCCCATCTCCTTCGCGTGCTCCTCGTAGTTGCGGCCGACGCAGTAGTTCCGATGCACCGGGAACAGGTCGGTCGAGCCTGCCACGGGCACCACCGCTTGCGGTGGCGCCGGAATCACGTAGGCCATGTCAGCGGTCTCCTCGCGCGCTCGAGCGCGGAATTATGGACCGATGGACCCGACGCGCGTCGATGGCAGGTTGCCGTGGAGGGCGAGCAAGCGCGTGGACCGTGACGACCTCAGGCCGCCGCCTGCCCGGGCTGCGAAGTGCGGGCGATGGCGCGCGACAGCAGGATGACCGGCAGCACGCCGACGGCGACGAGGGTCAGCGACGGGATCGCGGCCTCGCCGAGCCGCTCGTCGGCGGCGAACTGGTAGGCCACCACCGCCAGCGTGTCGAAATTGAACGGCCGCAGCACAAGCGTGGCCGGCAACTCCTTCATCACGTCGACGAACACCAGCAGCGCGGCGGCGGCGAGCGACGGCGCCAGCAGCGGCAGGTGCACGCGCGTGAACACCTCGCGCGGGCTCGCGCCCAGGCTGCGCGCGCTGGCGTCCATCGCCGGAGTGATCCGCGCCAGGCCCGCCTCGATCGGCTGGAAGCCGACCGCGAAGTAGCGCACCACATAGGCGTAGAGCAGCGCCGCCACGCTACCGGTCAAGAGCAGCCCGGTGCCGAACCCGAAGCGCGCGTTCATCCACGCGTCGAGCGCGTTGTCGAAAGCCGCCAGCGGCAGCAGGATGCCCACCGCGATGACGATGCCCGGCACCGCGTAGCCGAGGTTCATCAGCCGCGCCGCCAGCGCCACCGCGCGTGCCGCCGCCCCTGGCGGCGTCAGCCGCAGCGCATAGGCGAGCAGCACCGCAACCGCCACCGCGATCAGCGCTGCCCCGCCGCCGAGCGCGACGCTGTGCCAGAGCCACTGCAGATAGCGCGCGGCATCGAGTTCCGGCAGCGCCGGCAGGGCCAGGTGCACGAGGATCGCCACCGGTATCAGGAAGCCAGCCGCCAGCGGAATCAGGCAGGAAAAGGACGCCGCCACACCGCGCCAGCCCACGAGCTGGCTGCGCTGCGCCGGCCGCGCGCTGTTGGGCGCCGAGACGAAGCGGGCGCGCCCGCGCGCGCGCAACTCGACCGCCATCAGCACCAGCACCACCGCGAGGAGGAGGCTCGCCAGCTGGCTGGCGGCGAGGCGATCGCCAAGGGAGAACCAGGCGCGGTAGATCGCCGTGGTGAACGTCTGCAGGCCGAAGTAGGACGCGGCGCCGTAGTCGGCCACCGTTTCCATCAGCGCCAGCGCCGCGCCCGCCGCCACCGCCGGCCGCGCCATTGGCAGGTTGACGTACAGCCAGCTGCGCAGCGGCGAGTAACCGAGCGACCGCGCGGCGTCGGCCATCGCCGCGGTGCGCGCCAGGAACGCGGTGCGCGCCAAGAGGTAGACGTAGGGGTACAGCGTGACCGTGAAGACGAACGCCGCGCCCGGCACCGAGCGGATCTCGGGGAACCAGTAGTCGCCACGTTGCCAGCCGAAGCTGGCGCGCAGGGCGCCCTGCAGGGGGCCGGAAAACTGCAGGAAGTCGGTGTAGGCGTAGGCGACGATGTAGGCGGGCATCGACAGCGGCACGAGCAGCGCCCATTCGAAGACGCGGCGCGCCGGGAACTCGTAGGCGGCGACCAGCCACGCCGAGGTCGAGCCCAACACGATCACGCCCGCCGCCACCAGGGCCACCAGCAGCGCCGTTTCGGCCGCTGCGCGCGGCATCACCGTCCCGGCGAGGTGGCGCAGCGTCTCGACGGAGGCCGAGACGTCCGCGAAGCTCGCCAGCACGCCGGCCAGCGGAAACAGCACCGCGGCGGCGCACGACAGCGCGAGCAGCAGCGGACCGATCAGAGAGACACTTGCTCCGCTTGGCGCGACCCTCGATGCCGCTCTAGCCGCAGTCGACATGGAGCCGATCACCGTGACACGGCAAGTGAAGGCGGTGAAGCTTGGCCCGCCTTCGCTAGGTCCGCGCCCTGGCCAGAAGGGACGTGCCTGGCTGCGACATCCGGCACGCCCGCCGCTGCCGGGCCGAACTCGACCTCACCGCTCATCCGGGTTTGCCTCTTGGATCTCGCCGTGGCTCCGTCTGCGAGATGCGAATTATAATCATTTGCAAATTTTCACTGATCCGACCATGGCCGTTGCCCCCGTCCTGGAAATCCGCGACCTGGAGATTCGTTACCCGCAGGTGTCCGCACCGGTACTGTCGGGGCTGAATCTGTCGCTCGCGCAGGGGGACATCGGCTGCGTCGTCGGCAGTTCCGGCTGCGGCAAGACCACCCTGCTGCTTGCGATCGCCGGCCTCGTGGCCGTGAGCCGTGGCTCGATCGAGATCGGGGGCCGCCGCGTCGCCGGCGATGGTGTCGAGGTGCCGGCCGAAAAGCGTGGCGTCGGGCTGGTGTTCCAGGACTACGCGCTATTTCCGCACCTGCGCATCGACGAGAACGTCGCCTTCGGGCTGCGCTCGGCGCCGCGACAGGAAAGAGCCGCGCGCGTGTCCCAGCTGCTCGAACTGGTCGGCCTGCAGTCGTTCGCGCGCAAGTACCCGCACGAGCTTTCCGGCGGCCAGCAGCAGCGGGTGGCGCTGGCGCGCGCGCTGGCGCCACGGCCGCAACTGCTGCTGATGGACGAGCCGTTTTCGAACCTCGACGTCGAGCTGCGCGCCCGCCTGGGGGCCGAGGTTCGGCAGATCCTGAAGGAGAGCGGCACCTCGGCGATCCTGGTCACCCACGACCAGCAGGAGGCGTTCGCCATCGCCGACCGCGTCGGCGTGATGAACGCCGGTCGCCTCGAGCAGTGGGACCGACCCTACGACGTCTATCACCGCCCCGGCAGCCGCTACGTGGCCGACTTCATCGGCCAGGGCGTGTTCCTGCCGGCAAAGGTGCTCGACTCACGCCGGGTGGCGATCGAACTCGGCGTGCTCAGGGGCGATGTGCCGCTGCCGTGCAGCGTCGGCTGCGACACCTGCGGCCGCGGCTGCCACGTCGACGTGCTGCTACGGCCCGACGACGTCGTCCACGACGACGCCAGCCCGATGACCGCGCAGGTGGTGCGCAAGGCCTTCCGCGGCGCCGATTTCGTCTACACGCTGCGCCTGGACAGCGGTCGGGAGGTGCTCGCGCTGGTGCCGAGTCATCACGATCACGCCATTGGCGAACGCATCGGCATCCGCCTCGATGCCGACCACGTGGTCACCTTTCCCGTCGACGAGGCCGCGTCGACCGCCCGCCTATAATCCGCCGCTCGCGAGCGAAGGGAGAGATGGCCGAGCGGTTGAAGGCGCACGCCTGGAACGCGTGTATGGGTGAATAGCCCATCGTGGGTTCGAATCCCACTCTCTCCGCCACCCCCGGCCGCAATCCCCTCGACGCCCGTCCTGGCCCTGCCGCATCACCACGAGCAGCGGCGCGGTCGGGCCGCTGCGTGGCACAGCAAAACCCTCTCCCCTGGCCCCGCTCATGGCCTTCGATACCGACCCGCGCCGGCGTGCGCGTCAGAACGCCACCGGCGGCCCGAGCCAGTGCTCATCGCGCGGCCGCGCTCGGGCCAGCGCCGCATCGGCGCTGATCCAGCCGTCGCAGGCATTGCGGCCAGGGCGGCGCCGCCATCAGTTCAGCAGCCCCTTGCAGCGGGCATAGAAGCGGAACAAGCGCAGCACCGTCCGCCGCTGCCCGGCGCCCAAGGGCTCCTCGCGGCAGATGAGCTTGTCCTCGCTCATGCCGCGATCGGCCAGCGTCACCGCACCCCACGCCAGGGTCCGCAGTTGCGTGCCCGCCGCCAGCCGCGGCCCAAGCACAACCGCCTCGAGCAGATCGCCCTCGAGCCCGAGGCGCGTGAGCACCGAACCGTAGTTGAAGGGGCACGGCAGCGGCGAGACGAAGTCGATGCGGCCGGTGGAGCCGCGCTTGAGAAAACTGCCGCGCAGGGATCTCGATCCGCACCGTCAGTTCGATCGGCGCGGCAGCGCTATCAGCCAGCTTGGCGGCGCCCCGCGGCGGACGGTTGCGCACCTTGCGGCGCCGGTCGTCGCGCCGAGCGGCGCGGATCGGGCAAGTCTGGCCGAGGGACTGCAGCACGCGCCTGGGCGCAGGCGAAAAAAAGCCCGCGGCAAGCCGCGGGCCTAACACTAGGCGCCAGCGTGCGGGATCAGCGCGCCAGCGTCTCGACGGTGTCACCGCGCAGGTTCGGGTAGCGAACGTGCTCGATGAAGTCCTGGACCTTCTGGTCGGGCGCCGGGGTCAGGTAGGAAACGACGATCATGAGCACCAGCGCGACCGGCAGGCCGAAGATGCCGGCCGAGATGGGCTGGATGCCCCACCACAGGCTGATCGGGTCGGTGACGCCGAAGACGCTGCGCAGCCACGGCTGGTTAATCGACATGTAATACCAGGTCACTGACACGCCGCCGACCATTGCCGCGATTGCGCCCCACTTAGTCGCGCGCTTCCAGAACACCCCAGCTACCAGCGGGACGAAGAAGCCCGCCGCCGCCAGCGAGAACGCGGCCGAGACGAGGAACAGGATGTCTGCCGGCGCCTGCGAAGCGACCGTTGCCGCGCCGAGGGCCACGATTAGCAGCAGGATCTTGGAGATCGTCACCCGCTTCTGCGTGCTCGCGTTGGGGTTGATCATCTTGTAGTACAGGTCGTGCGACAGCGCGTTGGCGATCGTCAGCAGCAGGCCGTCGGCGGTCGACAGCGCGGCCGCCAAGCCGCCAGCCGCCACCAAGCCCGAGATGACGTAGGGCAGTCCGGCGATCTCCGGCGTGGCCAGCACCACGATGTCCTGGCCGAGCGTGATCTCGGCCAGTTGCACGATGCCGTCCTTGTTGACGTCCGTGACCGTCAGCAGTCGCGGATCGACCTTCGCCCAGCTGGCCACCCATGCCGGCAGGTCGGCAAAGTTGCTGCCCACCACCGCCGAGTAGACCTCGTACTTCACCAGCACGGCCAGCGCCGGAGCGCTGAAGTACAGCAGGAAGATAAAGAACAGCGACCAGAACACCGACTTGCGCGCCTCCGTCACCGACGGCGTCGTGTAGTACCGCATCAGGATGTGCGGCAGCGCGGCGGTACCCACCATCAGGCAGAACACCAGCGCCAGGAAGTTCAGCCGCTTGGTGTTGCGCTCGGCCTCGTTCTTTGCCGGGTCGGGGTTCAGGCTGGGGAACGGCGTGGCGTGCGGCAGCGGCGGGCTGGATCGCCCTGCCGCCGCGGTTGCCGCCGCGGTCCACGCCTTCTTCGCTTCTTCCGCCGACTTCGGGTAGGTGTCGAGCGCCTTCTGCGCGGCGTTGATCTCGGCCACCGGAGCGTTGGCCGCCTTCAGCTCCTCGACCTTCGCCGCTGCTGCCTTGCGGCCCTCTTCCCAGGACGCCGGCAACTCGGCCACCTGCTTGCGCAGCGTTGCCGCCCGGTCAGCGAAGATCTTGCGGACCTCGATTTCCTTCGGGTCGGCGGTGATCTTCTTCTCCAGGTCGGTGACCTTCTGCAGCGTGTAGCCGTAGACGAACTGCGGGATCGGGAAGTTGGCGTGCTTCATTCCGAGCCAGGCCACCGGGATCAGGTAGGCGATGATCAGGATGATGTACTGCGCCACCTGCGTCCAGGTCACCGCCCGCATGCCGCCGAGGAAGGAGCAGACCAGGATGCCGGCCAGACCCACGAACACGCCGACGTCGAACGCCAGGCCCGTGAAGCGCGAGGTGATCAGGCCGACGCCGTAGATCTGCGCCACCACGTAGACGAACGAGCACAGGATGGCGATCAGGATGCCGATGAAACGGGCGAAGTTGCCACCGTAGCGCGCGCCGAGGAAGTCCGGGATGGTGAACTGCCCGAACTTGCGTAGGTACGGCGCCAGCAGGAACGCCACCAGGCAGTAGCCCCCCGTCCAGCCCATGATGAAGGCCAGGCCGTCAAAGCCCTGCAGGTACAGGCCGCCGGCCATACCGATGAACGAGGCTGCGCTCATCCAGTCCGAGCCCGTGGCCATGCCGTTGAAAATGGCGGGCACGCGCCGACCGGCGACGTAGTACTCGGCCACGTCGGCGGTGCGGCTCATGATGCCGATGCCGGCATACAGGCCGATGGTGGCGAACAGGAACACATAGCCGATCCACACCCGCGGCAGCCCGAGCTGCTCCAGGATCGCCAGCGTGATCAGGAAGACGAAGAAGCCGCCCGTGTACCAGCTGTAGTACTTCTTCAGCTGGTTGAAGAAGGCGCGATTCGAACTGACTTGGGTGCTCATCAGGCTTCTCCTTCCTCGACGCCGTACTCTTCATCGAGCTGGCGCATGCGGCGTGCGTAGTACCAGATCATGACCACGTAGACGATCAGCGAGCCCTGCGCCCCCATGTAGAAGGACAGCGGCCAGCCGAAGAAATTGATCTCGGCTAGCGGGCGCGCGAAAAAGGCCATCACGTAGGTGACGATGAACCAGACGACCAGCAGCCCCAAGGTGAGCTTGAGGTTGCGGTTCCAGTACTCCCGGTGCTTCTCGGATATTTGCAGCATGTTTCCTCCTGTGTTGCTCCTTTAGCGGTGCTCGTAGCGTCATTGCGCCGACGCGTGTGCCTCCCTCTTTTCTGTTTCCTGGCGGGGTGGTGACTGCGGCGCCGCCTCCCCGCGCGGCGGCGTGTTCTCCATGTCGCGCTTCAGCGTGGCGGCGTAGCGCGGCTCGAAGGTCTTCAGGTGCTCGTAGATGCGCCAGGCGTCGCCCGACTCGCCCAGGTGGTGGTGCGTCATGGCCAGCTGGTAGAAGCCATAGGGCGAGAACGGCTGCAGCTCGGTGTTCTTCTTCAGCGCCGCGATCGCCTCGCGCAGGCGGCCGCCGCGGATCAGCACCAGGCCCAGCCCGTACCAGGCGCGGTCGAGCGACGGCTTCAGCTCGATGGCGCGGCGGAAACAGCGCTCCGCATCCTCCAGACGCTCCCCCTGCTCGTAGATGTAGCCGAGGTTGAACCACGCCTCGGCGTTGTTCGGGGCGATCGCCACCAGTTCCTCGAACTGCGCCGCGGCGCCAGCAGCGTCGCCGCTTTCCATCAGCAGGTTGCCGAGCGTGCTGCGGGCGATCTCGTCGCGCGGGTTCAGCGCGATCAGCTCGCGGTAGCACGCCATCGCCGTGGCGCTGCGCTTCAGCAGCATGGCGACGTTGGCGCGCTGGTTGACCCAGAAGCGCGTCAGCCAGCGGTCGATGACGTTCACTGCCCGCCCCCCGAGCGCGCCGCCAGCCAGCGCTCGCAGCCGGCCTGGGTGAGGTCGGCGAGGCACACCTCCCGGTGCCACAGGCCGACGGCGAAGTAGCCGAACACCAGCAGCAGGAAGGTGGCGAGCGGAATGTGCTGGTCGAGCACCACCCGCGGTGTGACGAGCCGCACCAGCCGCTCCGCCGGCCGGGCCACGATGGCGAACAGCTGGTAGACGAAGTTCTCGTGCCGCCGGTTCCAGTTGAAGATGCCGACGACCGCCTTGCCCAGTAGCGACAGGCCGGCCACCAGGATCAACGTCTGCAAGATGAGCAGAAAAAACGCCACGTCGTCTCGTCCCCCGCGCGGCGGCGAACACCGCCGCCATCGACTCCGGCTCCGTGGGCACCGTGCCCGGAGCCATTGTTCTTATCGCCCTGGCTGCCGCTCGCCGTCGCCCGCGGCCGCCAGGACCTTCCTCAACTGCTCATGCCCACGTCGCGCACCGACTTCGCCCGCCTCGCGCGCCGGTCGCATCGCGCTTGCCGACACCATGCGGCCGCGCCCCGCCCCTCGGCGAAGAGGCTGTGCCGCGCCGCGACGCCAACCTCACAGCGTCACCTTGAGCTGATCGAGGATCGCCGGGTTTTCCAGCGTGGAGACGTCCTGTGCGATCTCCTCGCCCTTGGCGATCGAGCGCAGCAGGCGGCGCATGATCTTGCCGCTGCGCGTCTTTGGCAGGTTGTCGCCGAAGCGGATGTCCTTCGGCTTGGCGATGGGGCCGATCTCCTTGGCCACCCAATCGCGCAGCTCCTTGGCCAGCCGCTGCGCCTCCTCGCCGGTGGGCCGCGCCTGCTTCAGCACCACGAAGGCGCAGATCGCCTCGCCGGTCGTCTCGTCGGGACGGCCGACCACGGCCGCCTCAGCCACCAGCGGGTTGGCCACGAGCGCGGACTCGATCTCCATCGTCCCCATGCGGTGGCCGGAGACGTTCAGCACGTCGTCGATGCGACCGACGATCGTGAAGTAGCCGGTTTCCTTGTCGCGGATCGCACCGTCGCCGGCGAGGTACAGCTTGCCGCCGAGCTCGGCCGGGTAGTAGCTCTTCTTGAAGCGCTCGGGGTCGCCCCAGATGGTGCGGATCATCGACGGCCAAGGCCGCTTGATCACCAGCAGGCCGCCCTGCCCGTTGGGCACCTCCTGGCCGGTCTCGTCGACGATCGCCGCCATGATCCCCGGCAGCGGCAACGTGCAGGAGCCGGGCACCAGCGGCGTGGCGCCCGGCAGCGGCGTGATCATGTGACCACCCGTTTCCGTCTGCCAGAAGGTGTCGACGATCGGGCAGCGGCTCTTTCCGACCTGCGTGTAGTACCACATCCACGCCTCGGGATTGATCGGCTCACCCACGGTGCCGAGGATGCGCAGCTTCGACAGGTCGTACTTCGACGGATGCGTCGCCGGATTCGCGTCGTTGGCCTTGATCAGCGAGCGGATCGCCGTCGGCGCGGTATAAAAGACGCTGACGCCATGGTCCTGGCACATCTTCCAGAAGCGGCCGGCGTCGGGATAGGTCGGCACCCCCTCGAAGATCACTTCAGTGGCCCCGGCCGCCAGCGGCCCGTAGCAGACGTAGGTGTGCCCGGTGACCCAGCCGACGTCGGCGGTGCACCAGAAGACGTCCGACGGCTTGATGTCGAACGTCCACTTCATCGTCACCACGGCCCACAGCAGGTAGCCGCCGGTGGAGTGCTGCACGCCCTTCGGCTTGCCGGTGGAGCCGGACGTGTACAGGATGAACAGCGGATGCTCGGCACCGACCCACACCGGCTCGCAGGTGGTCGGCTGGCCGGCCATCAGCTCGTGCATCCAGACGTCGCGCCCCGGGTTGAAGGCCACGTTGCCGCCGGTGCGCTTGTAGACGATGACCTTGCGCACCGCCTCGCAGCCGCCGAGGGCGAAGGCATCCTCGATCGCTGGCTTCAGCGGGATGGCCTTGCCGCCGCGCATCTGCTCGTCGGCGCAGATGACCAGCGTGGCGCCAGCATCGACGATCCGCTCCTGCACGCTCTTGGCCGAGAAGCCGCCGAACACCACCGAGTGCGTGATGCCGAGCCGGGCGCAGGCCTGCATCGCCACCACGGCCTCGATCGACATCGGCATGTAGATGATCGCCCGCTCGCCCTTGCCGAAGCCGAGCGACTTGATGCCGTTGGCGAGCTGGCACACGCGCACCAGCAGTTCCCGATAGGTGATCCGCGTGACCTGCCCGTCGTCGGCCTCGAAGATGATCGCCGTCTTGTCGCCGTTGCCGCGCTCGACCTGCACGTCGAGGCAGTTGTAGGAGGCGTTCAGTTCGCCATCGGCGAACCACTTGTAAAACGGTGCATTCGACTCGTCGAGCACCTGCGTGAACGGCTTGTGCCAGACGACGTTCTCCCGGCCCAGCCGTGCCCAGAAACCGTTGAAATCGCGCTCGGCCTCCGCGCACAGCGCCCGATAGGCGTCCATGCCCGAGATGTTCGCGGCCTTCACCAGTTCCGGCGGCGGCGCGAAGACGCGGGTTTCCTGCAGAACGGATTCGATGTTGGCCATGGTCTCCTGTCCCCGATGTCTTGAACCGGTGGAATCTTGTCTGCGTTTAGCGAGGCGAACCTTAGGTAGTTCGCCTTACTTCAACCTTACGGGGGCCGGGGGAACGGCGGGCTTGCGCGGCGCAGCATGGCCGCCGCGACCCTCGCGCCGCTGCAGCGGCGCAGATCAAAACCGCGTTCGGCGCAACGCCTCGCCAACGGTCCGCTACCGCGTTCGAGGGAGCGAGGAATGCTGCGGCGCACCCTAGCCGACGGATGCGGCGGTCGGGACCGTGCTCGATGACGAGGCCGACGCCCCGAATCGCGGCGCGGCCCATCTCGCACGCGGGCCCGGCGCCGCATGGCGCGCGCCAGGTGACGACGAGGGGGTCAACAAGATAGCTTTCGAGCGATTCGCCGCTGCGGTGGCCCGACGCTTCGCAACGGTGCGGACGCTGGCGGAAGGGGTGGGATTCGAACCCACGGTACCGAAGAATCGGTACACCGGATTTCGAATCCGGCGCATTCGACCACTCTGCCACCCTTCCGGGGTAACAAGCCGAGCCGGACGGCTCAGCTCAGGAAGGCGCGCATTCTAGCGTCAGCCCGCTCAGGCGCGGATCCGAAAGCCGCGTCTCGAAGCGCATGCCCGCGGCCATCGGCCAGGCGTCGGTCAGGGTGCCGGTCGTGACGACATCGCCGGCGCGAATCGGCCAGGGCCGGAGCTGCGCCTGCATCGCCTCCACCCACTGCCGCAGCGCGTCGACCGGGCCGTCGAGCACGTTGCTGCCAACGCCGCGGTCGATCACCTGTCCGTCGCGCCACAGTTCCACCTGAAGCGCCCGCAGCTCCGCCGCCGGATCGGCAAAGCGATCGATCGGCACGCGCGGCCCAACGATCAGCCGGCCATGCAGCGCGTCGTCGGCGAAGCAGTCGCCGCGCCGAAAGCGCCAGTCCGCAAAGTGCGTGTGCACGATCTCGAAGCCGTGCGCGACCCAGTCGATGCAGCGCACGATCTCGGCCTTGTCCATGGTCGCACGCGGTTCCGCCTTCAGGCCGAAAGCGATCTCCGGCTCGATGCGCGGCTGCGACAGGCCGGCGAGCGAAACGCGCACGCGCGGCTCGTCGAGCAATTGCAGCGTGTGCCGCCACACCGTGCTCCAGATCGGCGCGTAGACGCCATAGAGCGGCCAGATCTTCCGGTTGGTGAAGCCGATCTTGTAGCCGGCCGGGATGTCGCCGCGGGCGATGCGCGCCACGCGCATGCGGTCGGCCACCTCGAAGGCCTGCGCCAGGTCGAACGCCGGGTCGCGGTCGCTCGGCAGCGGCAGCAGGGTGCCGGTGTCGGCGGCGCGCAGCAGTTCGCGCGCCAGCGCGTCGATGTCGGTCATGGGGCGATGCGCTCGATGCCATCCATGAACGGCCGCAGCGCCGGCGGAATGACGACGCTGCCGTCGGCCTGCTGGTAGTTCTCCAGCACCGCGACCAGCGTGCGGCCGACGGCCAGACCGGAACCGTTCAGCGTGTGCACCAGTTCGGTCCTGCCCTGCGCGTTGCGGAAGCGCGCCTGCATCCGCCGCGCCTGGAAGGCTTCGCAGTTGGAGACCGACGAGATCTCGCGGTACGCCTCCTGGCCGGGCAGCCACACCTCGAGGTCATAGGTCTTGGCAGCGCCGAAACCCATGTCGCCGGTGCACAGCAGCACGACGCGGTACGGCAGTTCCAGCGCCTGCAGCACCGCCTCGGCGTGGCGCACCATGTCTTCGAGCGCCTCGTACGACTTCTCCGGATGCGTGATCTGCACCATCTCGACCTTGTCGAACTGGTGCTGCCGGATCATGCCGCGGGTGTCCTTGCCGTAGCTGCCGGCCTCGGAGCGGAAGCATGGCGTGTGCGCGGTGAGCTTCAGCGGCAGGTCGGCCTCCTTCAGGATCTCGCCGCGGACGATGTTGGTCAGCGACACCTCCGAGGTGGGGATCAGGTACAGCACCTCGCCCTCCCCTTCCTGGCCGCCCTTCTTGACAGCGAAGAGATCCTGCTCGAACTTCGGCAGCTGGCCGGTGCCGGTCAGCGTCTCGGCGTTGACGATGTACGGCGTGTAGCACTCGGTGTAGCCGTGCCGGCGCGTCTGCAGGTCGAGCATGAACTGCGCGATCGCCCGGTGCAGCCGCGCCACCGGGCCTCGCATCAGCGCGAAGCGCGAGCCGGACAGTTTCGCCGCGGTGTCGAAGTCGAGCCCCAGCGGCGCGCCGACATCGACGTGATCGCGGACCGGAAAATCGAAGACTCGCGGTTCGCCCCAGCGGCGCACCTCGACGTTGTCGTCGCTGGATCGGCCCACCGGCACCGACGGATGCGGCACGTTGGGCACGTTCAGCAGCATCGCGGTGAGCCGCGCCTGCACGTCGGCCAGCCTGGCTTCCTGCGCCTTGACCGCCTCCGGGATCGACGCCACCTCGGCCAGCAGCGCCGAAGCGTCCTGCCCCTTGCTCTTCAGCGCCCCGATCTGCTTAGACAGCGCGTTGCGCCGCGCCTGCAGCTCCTCGGTGGCCACCTGCACCTGCTTGCGCTCGGCCTCCAGCGCGTTGAAGGCGGCGATGGCCAGTTCGAATGGCCGCGTGCGCAACCGCGCCGCGATGGCCTCGATGTCCTTTCTCAGTGCGTTGATGTCGAGCATGGCAAATCCTCCGCGGCCCGCCCGCGGGCAGGCCGGCATTCTGATCGATGACGGAAAGTTGCGCCGCGGCGGTGCCGCGGCCGAGCTTCAGCGCGCCAAGCGGCAACTTCGCTCGCGGCGCATCGCCGCGAGAGCAGTCAGGAGATGCGATGGCATGCCGCGATTGTCGTGGCGGCATCGCCCTGCCACAAGGCAGCGGGTTCGCCCTCCTCGGCTCGCCGTCGCGCCAGGCCAACGGGCGCTGGCTGGCCTCTGCGGCGCCGGTTGGCGACGCGATGCGGTGATCTGCCGCCGCACCGCGCACGGCCGTCACACGACGCGCCGCGCAGCCCCGGCGCCAAAGCCCGACTGGGGACCTTTGCAGGCGGGCAGCGCCAACGCCTACTTTCGTGGCTCGCGGCGCGCGGCGGCGCGCGCGGCCTCGTTCAGGCGGCGCAACTCCTGCAGCCGCTCGCCGATGCGCGCCTCCAGCCCGCGCTCGGTCGGCCGATAGAAGCGCGGCGGCGCCATGCCTTCGGGGAAGTAGCTTTCGCCGGCCGCGAATCCGCCCGCCTCGTCGTGGGCGTAGCGGTAGCCCTTGCCATAGCCGAGCTCCTTCATCAGCCGCGTCGGCGCGTTGCGCAGGTGCAGCGGCACCGGCCGCGAGCCGTCGGCCTGCACGAAGGCGCGCGCCTCGCCGTAGGCCGCGTAGGCGGCGTTGGACTTGGGCGCCACCGCGAGGTAGACGATCGCCTCGGCCAGCGCCAGTTCGCCCTCGGGCGAGCCGAGCCGCTCGTAAGCCTCCGCCGCGTCGAGCGCGATGCGCAGCGCGCGCGGATCCGCCAGCCCGATGTCCTCGGTCGCCATGCGGATGGCACGACGGGCGATGTAGCGCGGATCGACGCCGCCGTCGAGCATGCGCACCATCCAGTACAGCGCCGCGTCGGGGTCGGAGCCGCGCACCGCCTTGTGCAGGGCGGAGATCTGGTCGTAGAAGCTCTCGCCGCCCTTGTCGAAGCGGCGCAGCGTGGCCGGCAGCGTGGCGCGCAGGAAATCGACGTCGATCGCCTCGCGTCCCTGCTGCCGCGCCGTGGCCAGGACGATTTCCAGCGTGTTCAGCAGCCGGCGCGCGTCGCCGTCGGCCAGCTCGACCAGCATGTCCCGCGCCGGCAGGTCGATCGCCACCTGCGGCGCGGCGGCCAGCCGCCCGCGCTCGAGCAGTTGCGCCAGCTCGTCGGGCGCGAGCGGCTGCAGCACGTACACCGCGGCGCGCGACAGCAGCGCGCCAACGACCTCGAACGACGGGTTCTCGGTGGTGGCGCC
>CALGWX010000235.1 GCA_937936215.1 uncultured Burkholderiaceae bacterium
TGTTGACCTTGATCGGCGCCAGCCCCGCCTCGGCGGCGGCCGCGATGCCCTCGAGCACGGCGGCCACCGGGAAATCAACGTCATTCATGCGCCGGAACACGGCATCGTCCAGGCCGTCGAGCGAGACCGTCACCCGCTTCAGGCCAGCACTGGCGAGCGAGCGTGCCTTGCGGGCGAGGATCGAGCCGTTGGTCGTCAGCGTCAAATCGAGCGGCCGGCCGTCGCGCGTGCGCAGCGCCGAGAGCATCGCGATCAGCCGCTCGATGTCCTTGCGCAACAGCGGCTCGCCGCCGGTCAGCCGGATCTTCTCGACGCCGTGCTCGATGAACAGCCGCGCCAGTCGGGTGATCTCCTCGAAGGTGAGGAGGTCCGCATGCGGCAGGAAGCGGTAGTTCTTATCGAACACGTCCTTCGGCATGCAGTAGGTGCAGCGGAAGTTGCAGCGGTCGGTGACCGAGATGCGCCGGTCGCGCAGCGCTCGGCCGAGCCGGTCGGCGGCGCGGCCATCGGCCGGCACCGCGGCGCCCGCCGGCACGCGCAGCGCGGCGCGGGCGTCGACGACGGGGATGATGCGGTCGGTCACGGGCTTGCTCCTCGGCCGTGATGTTACCGACGAGAGCCGCCGCGCCCACCCCGTGGCTGCGATGGATTTGCCGCGCTCGCCGCGCCAGGCGGCACAGGGGGCCGCCCGGCAGCGGGCGAGTCTCGGTCAGTGACGGGTCGCGGCGTCGCGCCGGGTCTCGACCTGGACCAGCGGCCCGGTGTCCAGCGGCGGCAGGACCGGCCGCTCGCGCGGCACGCGCACCGGCTTCGGCTCGTTGGCGAACTTGGCCAGCACGTCGGCCAGCTTGGCGGGCTGCGTCTGCACCAGGATCAGGCCGGCGCGCTCGAGCACGGGCTGCAGCTCCTCGACCGGCATCGGCGCCGGCGCAACCGGCGGCGGAACGACGATCGGCGTGTCCGCCGGCAGCGGCTGCGGCACGGCGCCGGGCGCGGCCGCCGGCTCCGGCACCGGCGTCATCGCCGCGGGAGCAGGTTGCGGCTGCGTTGGGGCGGGCGGCTCGGCTGCGGCAGGAGCCGGCTCGGCTGCCACTCCGGTCGGGGGGGCAGCGGCCTCGCGGCCTTCACCTTCGGTGCGGCCGCCACGGCCACGGCGGCGCCGGCCACGGCGGCGACGGCGCTCCTCGACCGATACCCCTTCTTCGGCCGCCGTGGTGAGGGCCTCCGCAGCCTCGGTCGGTGCGGGTTCCGCGGCGGCCGGAGCCGGCGCTGGCTCCGCCTCGCGAGGCGGTCGGGTGGGTCGCTCGCCGCGCGGCTCCTGGCGCTCGCCGCGCTCGCGCCGCTCGCGTGGCGCCGTCCCGGCCTCGTCTGACGGCCGCTCGGTCGGCTGCTGCGGCCGCGCCTCGCGCGCCTCCGCGGGCCCGCGCCCTCGCCGCGCTTCGCCGCGCTCTTCGCGTTCTCCCCGGCCCCGGCCGCCGCGGCCGCCCCGGCGGTCCCCGCGCTCGCCGCCGCGCTCGCCGCCGCCTTCAGGACGCGGCGGCTTCGGCGCCACGGCTGCGACGGGTGCGGCGGGCGCCACCACGATCTGCTCGGTTTCGCTGCGGCCGGTCAGCAGGTT
Organism: uncultured Burkholderiaceae bacterium; assembly: GCA_937936215.1. GTDB lineage: Bacteria > Pseudomonadota > Gammaproteobacteria > Burkholderiales > Burkholderiaceae_F > JADJWR01. Next base: position 1,619 of record CALGWX010000235.1, read on the forward strand.
CCATAACCGCGCCAGGAAGGAGGGCTTGGCCGCGACCGCGGCGACGGGGGCCGCAGTCACCGGCACGGGCGCGGGTGCGGGCGGCGGCGGGGCCGCCACCGGCGCCGGCGTTTCGTGCACGATGCCGCGGACGACGGCCTCCTGCTTGGGCTTGCCCTTTTCGGCGGTGGCCGCCGCCGCGTAGGGCGTGTCGATCGACGGCGATTCGGCGCGCTCGTAGCTCGCCTTCGGCTGATCGAGCCGCTCGTCGTCGTGGCGCAGGCGCTCGATCTTGTAGTGCGGCGTCTCCAGGTACTTGTTCGGGATCAGCACGATCGACACGCGCAGCCGCGCCTCCAGCTTGGCGATGTCGGCGCGCTTCTCGTTGAGCAGGTAGGTGGCGGCGTCGACGGGCACCTGCGCGTGGACGGCGGCGGTGTTCTCCTTCATCGCCTCCTCCTGGATGATGCGCAGGATGTGCAGCGCCGAGCTCTCGGTGTCGCGGATGACGCCGACCCCGTTGCAGCGCGGGCAGGTGATGTGGCTGCCCTCGGAAAGCGACGGGCGCAGCCGCTGCCGCGACAGCTCCATCAGGCCGAAGCGCGAGATCTTGCCCATCTGCACCCGCGCCCGGTCGTAGTGCAGCGCCTCCTTCAGCTTGTTCTCGACCGCGCGCTGGTTCTTCGGCTCCTCCATGTCGATGAAGTCGATCACGATCAGCCCGCCCAGGTCGCGCAGGCGCAGCTGGCGCGCCACCTCGTCGGCGGCCTCGAGGTTGGTGCGCAGCGCGGTCTCCTCGATGTCCGCACCCTTGGTGGCGCGCGCCGAGTTGACGTCGATCGACACCAGCGCCTCGGTGTGGTCGATGACGATCGAGCCGCCCGAGGGCAGCGGCACGATGCGCGAGTGCGCGGTCTCGATCTGGTGCTCGATCTGGAAGCGCGAGAACAGCGGGATGTCGTCCTTGTAGCGCTTGACGCGATTGACCATGTCCGGCATCACGTGCGCCATGAACTGCTGCGCCTGCTCGGCGATCTCGTCGGTGTCGACCAGGATCTCGCCGATCGAGGGGTGGAAGTAGTCGCGGATGGCCCGGATCACCAGGCTCGATTCCTCGAAGATCAAGAACGGCGCCGGATTCAGCCGCTTGTTCTTCTTGCCGTCGGTCGTCGGCTCGGCCGTGGTCTCGCCGGACTCGGTGCGGTACACCGGCTTGGCAGCGTCCTCGATCGCGTGCCAAAGCTTCAGCAGGTAATTGAGGTCCCACTGCAGCTCCTCGACGCTGCGGCCGATGCCGGCGGTGCGCGCGATCACGCTCATGCCGGCCGGCAGCTGCAGCTGGTCGATCGCCTCGCGCAGTTCCTGACGCTCCTCGCCCTCGATGCGGCGCGACACGCCGCCGCCGCGCGGGTTGTTGGGCATCAGCACCAGGTAGCGGCCGGCCAGCGAGATGAAGGTGGTCAGCGCCGCGCCCTTGTTGCCGCGCTCCTCCTTCTCGACCTGGACGATCAGCTCGTCGCCTTCGCGAACCGCCTCGCTGATCTTGGCGCGGCCGACGTCGACGCCGGGCCGGAAGTAGCTGCGCGCGATCTCCTTGAAGGGCAAGAAGCCGTGCCGCTCCTCGCCGTAGTCGACGAAGCACGCCTCCAGGCTCGGCTCGACGCGCGTGATGACGCCCTTGTAGATGTTCGACTTGCGCTGCTCGCGGCCGGCGGTCTCGATGTCGATGTCGACCAGCCGCTGGCCGTCGACGATGGCCACCCGCAGTTCCTCGGGGTGGGTCGCATTGAACAGCATCCTCTTCATGCCAACACTCCATGCGCCGCGTGGGCGCGGTCGTGCCGGATCGAGGACGCGGCGGTCAGGCTCAGGCGAAAGGCGTGCGGGCGCGGCGCCGCGGCGGCCTGGCCGCCGCAGCGCTGCCGCCAGGGCGCCGTTGGCGCGCCGCTGCGATCGCGGATGCCTGGGTTGGCCCGAACACGAAAAGCCCGATTCCTGGTTGACACCGTGCCGGCACTAGAGCCGGCCTGCGACCAATTCGATCCAGCCGAGCCGGCCACCCTCTGAAAGCAGCGCGGCTCCTTGTTGTCGATATCGGCGCCGCGCCCCGTCCGTCGCGGAGCCGCGGTCGCCCGCTCTTCGGTCGCGCCGGCGAAACGCCCACCGCGCGACGCGCTGCCGCAGGAATCCGCGGCCAGGATCGGCGTCGTGCCGGAGGCGGTCGCTAGAATCGCTTGCGGGTACAGGTTCAACGCCGCGGCGCAACGCCTTGATCGGCGCCGCAAGTCGGCGGCGGACACATGATCCGCCACATCAACTGCGCTGCGTAACTCCTGCGCGCGCCAGTATAACGATTCGATGACAGACGCCGCCAAGGCGCGCCGCGACGCGCCGCTGCTCGCCGCCGACCGGGTCAACTACCTGACGGTCGGGCCGGAGTCGGCTGGCCAACGGCTGGACAACTTCCTGCTGCGGCTGGCCAAGGGCGTACCGCCGAGCCATGTCTATCGGATCGTGCGCAGCGGCGAGGTACGGGTGAACAAGGCGCGGGCCACCGTCGACCGGCGCCTGGCCGCGGGCGACGAGATCCGGGTGCCGCCGCTGCGGGTGGCCGCGCCGGCGCCGCCGCCGCCGCGCCCGCTGATGCCCCCGGTGCTGTTCGAGGACGAGCACCTGCTCGCGGTGGACAAGCCGGCGGGGCTGGCGGCGCACGGGGGCAGCGGGGTGGTCCACGGCCTGATCGAGATGGTCCGGGCGGCGCGGCCGAACCAACCTTTTCTCGAACTGGCGCACCGGCTGGACCGCGAGACCTCCGGCATCCTGCTGCTGGCCAAGACGCGGCGGGCGCTGGTCGCGCTGCACGAGGCGCTGCGCGAGGGGCGGGTCGACAAGCGTTACCTGGCGCTGGTGGCCGGCGACTGGGTCAACGACCGCCAGCACGTGCGGCTGCCGCTGGCCAAGCGCGTGGCCCACGGCGGCGAGCGGCGCGTCTCGGTGGACCACGAGGAAGGCGCGGCGGCGCACACGGTGTTCAACCTGCGCCATCGCTACGGGAGGTTTTCGCTGCTGGAGGCCGAGTTGAAGACCGGGCGCACGCACCAGATCCGCGTCCACCTGGCGCACCTGGGCTATCCGATCGTCGGCGACGAAAAGTACGGCGACTTCGAGCTGAACCGGCGCGCGGCGCGCGGCGAGTTCGGCGCGCCGTTGCGGCGCATGTTCCTGCACGCCTGGGCGGTGCGCCTCGCGCATCCCGTCGGCGGCCAGCCGCTGGCGCTCGAATGCGGGCTCGACCGCGACTGCAGCGACTTTCTCGCGGGGCTGGCGCGTGCTTGATCGCTTCGACCTCGTGGTGTTCGACTGGGACGGGACGCTGAGCGACTCGACGGCGGCGATCGTGCGCGCAATCCAGGACGCCGCCGCCGACCTCGGCCTTCCCGTGCCGGACGACGCTACTGCCAGCCACGTCATCGGCCTGGGCCTGCACGAGGCGCTGGCGCGCGCGGTCCCTTCGCTGCCGCGCGAGCGCATCCCCGAGTACTCGGCGCGCTACCGCTTCCATTACTTCGCCCGCGAGTCCGAGCTGACGCTCTTTTCCGGCGCGCGCGAGCTGATCGCCGAGCTGCGCGCGGCCGGCGTGCCGCTGGCGATCGCCACCGGCAAGTCGCAGCGCGGCCTGCAGCGGGCGCTGCAGCAGGCCGGGCTCGTGGGCGAGTTCGCGGCCACCCGCTGCGCCGACCAGACGCACCCGAAGCCGCATCCCGCGATGCTGCTGGAGCTGGCCGAAGAACTGATGGTCGAGCCGACGCGCACGCTGATGATCGGCGACACCACGCATGACCTGCAGATGGCAGCCGCCGCCAATG
>CALGWX010000236.1 GCA_937936215.1 uncultured Burkholderiaceae bacterium
CGTCGAGCAGCGCCTGCGCCCGCGGCGGGTCGAAGCGCGCGGTGGAAAGATCCACGCACCAGTCGTTGACCGCCACCGCCAGGTCGTAAAGCCACAGCGTGCAGCCGGCGAAGTAGAAGTCGATCACGCCGGTGATGCGCGGCCCGACCCACAGCACGTTGTCGCGGAACAGGTCCGCGTGCACCGGCCCGCTGGGCAAACGCTCGAAGGCTGGACTGCGGAAGAAGCTGTCCTGGAAGATCACCTCCTCGGCCAGCTCCTGGAAGGTGCGGTCGGGCAGCTTGGGCTCGAGCCGAGCGAGGGCGTCCTTCCACCAGCCGATGCCGCGCAGGTTCGGCTGAAAGCGCGGGAAGTCCTTGGCGGTCAGGTGCATCCTCGCCAGCAGGTCGCCGAGCGTGGCGCAGTGCTCGGCGGTGGGCGCCTCGACCCAGCGGCCGGGCAGGCGGTCGACGATCGCCACCGGCTTGCCGCGCGCCTCGGCGAGCAGCGTGCCGGCGCGCGTTTCGCACGGCGCCGGCACCGGCAGCCCGCGCCGCGCCAGGTGCAGCATCAGCTCGAGATAAAAGGGCAGCTGCGCGAAACCGAGACGCTCGAAGACGGTGAGCACGAAGGCGCCGCGCTCGCTGTCGACGAAGAAGTTGGTGTTCTCGATGCCGCTGGCGATGCCCTCGTAGCGGCGCAGCCGGCCGAGCGAGAACTGGTTCAGCAGCCGCTGGATCTCGGCCTCGGTGAGCGGGGTGTAAACGGCCATCTCAGCGTCCGCTGCCGCGCTGCCGCCAGGCGCGAGTGCCGTCGGGGCTGGGGCCGAGCCGCGCCGACGGACCGCGCCTGGGCTGCATTGCGGCCCGTCAGAACTCGATGCGCAGGAAGTTGGGCGTGGAAAGCCCGCTTCCGGACTCGCGCAGCGGCGCGGCGGTGGCCGCCGGCGGGTTGTCCATCGTGTAGCGCACGTCGCCCGCTGGCCCGGTGACGCGCACCTCGGTGACGCGGCTGCCGCGGCGCACCTGCTCGATCCGGGTCTGCAGCAGGTCCGGCAGCGACGACGGCGCCTTTGCCGCATCTTTCGCGCCGGCCGCAACGGCCGCGGGCGCCGGCGGGGCGCTCTGCGGGGACGGCGGCGCGGGCTGCTCGCCCAACGGCGGCGGCGCAGGCTGCGCCCACACTGGCAGCGCCGCGACAACCATCACGGCAACGACAGCACTGACGAAACGCGACCCCATCAAAGCATTGTAAGGGGCCACCGTCGTTTCACAGGTACAGCATCAGCTCGCGTTCGCTCGCGCTCTGCTCGAAGCCGCGCGCCTCGTAGAAGTCGAAGATCGCATCGACCACGGCGTCGTCGTCGTCGACCGCCTTCATCAGGTCCAGGTCGGCGGCGTCGATCATGCCGCGCGCCACCAGGGTGCCGCGCATCCAGTCGAGCAGGCCGGCCCAGAAGCCGTTGCCGACCAGGATCAGCGGGATGCGCCGGCCCTTGCGCGTCTGGATCAGCGTCAGCGCCTCGAACAGCTCGTCGAGCGTGCCGAAGCCGCCCGGCATCACGACGTAGGCGGCGGCGTACTTGACGAACGCCACCTTGCGGGCGAAGAAGTGGCGGAACCGCAGCGCGATGTCCTGGTACTCGTTGCCGTGCTGCTCGAACGGCAGCTCGATGTTCAGGCCCACCGAGGGCGAGCGGCCGGCAAAGGCGCCGCGGTTGGCCGCCTCCATCACGCCCGGGCCGCCGCCGCTGATCACGGCGAAGCCCGCGTCCGACAGCTTGCGCGCGATGCGCATCGCCTGCTGGTACACGGGCGAGTCCTCCTTCAGCCGCGCGCTGCCGAAGATCGACACCGCCGGCCGCACCTCCGACAGCCGCTCGGTCGCCTCGACGAACTCCGAGATAATGCCCAGCAGGTGCCAGGATTCGCGCGCCTTCAGGCTGGTGGCGCGCTCGGGCATCGTGACCGCGCGCAACGGCGGAATGTTCTTCTGACGATCAAGCACCGGAGACCTCCTTGAAGACGCTGCTGCTCGTCGACGGCTCCAGTTACTTATACCGCGCCTATCACGCGCTGCCCGACCTCCGAACGGCCGAGGGCGAACCGACGGGGGCGCTGCGCGGCTTCATCGGCATGCTGCGCACGCTGCGGGCGCAGGTGCCGCACGACTACTGCGCCGTCGTCTTCGACGCGCCGGGCAAGACCTTCCGCGACGAGATCTATCCCGAGTACAAGGCGCACCGGCCGCCGATGCCGGAGGACCTCGCGCGGCAGATCGCGCCGATCCACGAGGCGGCGCAGGCGCTCGGCTGGCCGGTGCTCGAGATCGAGGGCATCGAGGCCGACGACGTGATCGGCACGCTGGCGCGGCAGGCGCAGGCGCACGGCGTGCGCACGGTGATCTCCACCGGCGACAAGGACCTGGCGCAGCTCGTCAACGATCACGTCACGCTGGTGAACACGATGAGCGGCGAGCGGCTCGACGTGGCCGGCGTGGTTGCCAAGTTCGGCGTGCCGCCGGAGCAGATCGTCGACTTCTTGGCCCTGGTGGGCGATGCCGTCGACAACGTGCCGGGCGTGGACAAGGTCGGCCCGAAGACGGCCGCCAAGTGGCTGGCCGAGTACGGCTCGCTGGAGGCGATCGTCGCCAACGCCGACAAGATCGGCGGCAAGGTCGGCGAGAACCTGCGCGCGGCGCTGCCGTGGCTGCCGACGGCGCGCCAGCTCGTGACCATCCGCACCGACGGCGAGCTGGCGGCGCGGCTGCCGCACTTCGATGCGCTCGCCGTGCGGCCGCCGGACCGCGAACGGCTGCGGCAACTGTTCAGCCGCTGGGAGTTCCGCTCCTTCCTGAAGGAGCTCGATGCCGAGGCGCCGTCGGCCGCTGCCGTCGGCGAGGGCGCCACGGCGACGACGGCCGCGGGCTCGACGGACGCCGCCTCCGCGCCCGGCGTCGCGCCGCCCTCGCCGCGCCCGAGCTACGAGACGGTGACCACGCCGGAGCAACTGGAGCGCTGGCTGGCGCGGGCGATGGCCGCCCCGTTGGTGGCGCTGGACACCGAGACGACCTCGATCGATCCGATGGCCGCCCGGCTGGTCGGCATCTCGCTCGCGGTGGCCGACGGGCCGCGCCATCTCGCCTGCTACCTGCCGCTGGCGCACCGCTACGCCGGCGTGCCGGAACAGCTGCCGCTCGAAGCCACGCTCGCCAGGCTGGCGCCGTGGCTCGAAAGCGAGCAGCACAAGAAGGTCGGCCAGCACCTGAAGTACGACGCGCACGTGTTCGCCAACCACGGCATCCGCCTGGCCGGCATCGCCCACGACACGATGCTGCAGAGCTACGTGCTGGAGCCGCACCGCAGCCACAACATGGACGACCTCGCGCAGCGGCACCTCGGCCGCAGCACGATCACCTACGAGGAGGTGTGCGGCAAGGGCGCGAAGCAGATCGGCTTCGACGAGGTGGCCCTGGACCGCGCCACCGAGTACGCGGCGGAGGACGCCGAGGTCACGCTGGCGCTGCACGAGGCCTTGTGGCCGCGCCTCGAAGCGCATCCGACCGAGCCGCCGTCGCTGCGCTACGTCTACGAGTCGATCGAGATCCCGGTGTCGAAGATCCTGTTCGAGATGGAGCGCACCGGCGTGCTCGTCGACCGCGAGCGGCTGGCGGCGCAGAGCGCGGAGATCGCCAGGCGCCTGGCCGAGCTCGAAGCGCGCGCGCACGAGCTTGCCGGGCAGCCGTTCAACCTCAGCAGCCCGAAGCAGATCGGCGAGATCCTGTTCGGCGTGCTGAAGCTGCCGGTGGCGAAGAAGACCGCCAGCGGCGCACCGTCGACCGACGAGGAGGTGCTGGAAAAGCTCGCCGAGGACTACCCGCTGCCGAAGGTGCTGCTCGAGCACCGCGGGCTGGCGAAGCTGAAGTCGACCTACTGCGACAAGCTCGCCGAGAGCGTCGACCCGGCCACCGGCCGCGTGCACACCAGCTACGGGCAGGCGATCGCGGTCACCGGGCGGCTGTCGTCCAGCGAGCCGAACCTGCAGAACATCCCCATCCGCACCGCGGAAGGCCGCCGCATCCGCGAGGCGTTCATTGCCCCGGAAGGCCACCGCATCGTCTCGGCCGACTATTCGCAGATCGAGTTGCGGATCATGGCCCACCTGAGCGGCGACGAGGGCCTCTTGTCGGCGTTTGCTGCCGGCGAGGACATCCACCGCGCCACCGCCAGCGAGGTGTTCGGCGCGCCGCTCGGCGAGGTCTCGGCCGAGCAGCGCCGCTACGCCAAGGTGATCAACTTCGGGCTGATCTACGGCATGAGCGCCTATGGCCTCGCCTCGCAGCTGGGCATCGACAAGGACGTGGCGCGCGGCTTCATCGAGCGCTACTTCACCCGCTACCCCGGGGTGGCGAAGTACATGGAGCGCACCCGCGAGCAGGCCAAGCGGCAGGGCTACGTCGAAACGGTGTTCGGCCGCCGGCTGTGGCTGCCCGAGATCAACTCGCCGAACGGCCCGCGCCGCGGCGCCGCCGAGCGCGCCGCGATCAACGCGCCGATGCAGGGCACGGCGGCGGACCTCATCAAGCTGGCGATGATCGCGGTGCACGGCTGGATCGCGCGCGAGCGTCTGGCCACCCGGCTCATCATGCAGGTGCACGACGAACTGGTGTTCGAGGTGCCGCAGGCCGAGCTCGACCGGGTCCGCGACGAAGTGCCGCGGCTGATGAGCGGCGTGGCGCGGCTGAAGGTGCCGTTGTTGGCCGAGGTCGGCGTCGGGCAGAACTGGGAGCAGGCGCATTGAGTCCGGCGGCCGCGGCGGCATTGACGGGCCCGCAACAGGTCGGTCGGCGAGGGCGCGCCGGGCACCGCGGCCTTGACCGAGGTCGGGTCGGCGCTGGCTTGCCTGCCTAGACTGCCGCTGTCGAATCCCGCGGCCTGCGCCGCGTCAACGAGAAGAACATGATCCAGACGGAGAAGCCCTTCGACCTGCTGATCGTCGGCGGCGGCATCAACGGCGTGGGCATCGCCCGTGACGCCGCCGGAAGGGGGCTTTCGGTGGCGCTGGTGGAGAAGGACGACCTCGGCGCGCACACCTCGTCGTCGTCGACCAAGCTCGTGCACGGCGGGCTGCGGTACCTCGAGCACTACGAGTTCGGCCTGGTGCGCAAATCGCTCGCCGAGCGTGAGGTGCTGCTGCGCAATGCGCCGCACATCGTCTGGCCGCTGCGCTTCCTGATCCCGCACGATCCCTCGATGCGGCCGGTGTGGATGATCCGCATCGGCCTGTTCCTGTACGACCACCTGGCGCGGCGCGAGATCCTGCCGGGCTCGGAGACCGTCGACCTGCGCCGTCACGAGGCGGGCCAGCCGCTGAAGGAACAATGGCGCGCCGGGATCATGTACTCCGACGGCTGGGTCGACGACGCGCGCCTGGTGGTGCTCAACGCGCTCGACGCGGCCGAGCGCGGCGCCACGGTGCTGCCGCGCACGCGCTGCGTCTCGGCGCGCCGCGACGACGGGCTGTGGGCCGCCGAACTGCAAGGCGCGGGCGGCGACCGGCGCACCGTGCGGGCGCGCGCCCTGGTCAACGCCGCCGGCCCGTGGGCGGACGCCTTCCTTCGCGAGGCGGTCAACTGGCCGCAGGTGCGGCCGCTGCGGCTGGTCAAGGGCAGCCACATCGTCGTGCGGCGGCTGTTCGAGCACCCCTACGCCTACATCTTCCAGAACCCGGACAAGCGGATCGTGTTCGCCATTCCCTTCGAGGGCGAGTTCACGCTCATCGGCACCACCGACGTCGAGATCCACGGTGACCCCGGCGCGGCGCGCTGCGACGCCGCCGAGGTCGACTACCTGTGCGCGATGATCAACCGCTACTTCCGCCGCCAGATCACGCCGGCCGACGTGGTGTGGACCTACTCGGGCGTGCGGCCGCTGCTCGACGACGGCGCCGACGCCTCGTCGATCACCCGCGACTACCGGCTGGAGCTGCACGTGGGCGACGCGCCGCTGCTGTCGGTGTGGGGCGGCAAGATCACCACCTACCGGGCGCTCGCCGAGGAAGCGGCGCAACTGCTGGCGCGGCCGCTTGGCATCACCAAGGGCGACTGGACCGACGCGGCGCCGATGCCCGGCGGCGACCTCGGGACGGTGATCGCGGCCAGCGGCGACCCGATGGCCGACTTCGAGCAGTTCTGCGCCCTGCAGGCGAGGCAGCGGCCGTGGTTGCCCGCCACCCTACTGCGCCGCTATGCGCGCGCCTACGGCACGAGAATGGAGCGGATGCTCGACGGCGCGACCAGCCTCGCTCAACTGGGCGAGGAGATCGCGCCGGGGTTGTACGAAGCCGAGCTCGACTACCTGCGCCGGCACGAATGGGCCATGACCGCCGACGACATCCTGTGGCGCCGCAGCAAGCTCGGTTTGCACCTGCCGGCTGGCGCGGCGGAGAGGATCGAGCGCTGGCTGGCGCCGGCGCGGCAGTTCAAAGCGTCAGCCGCAACTGTTTGAGCAGCGCGCCGGGAACGCGGCTGGTCTCGACCGAGCGGCCGCCGTAGGTGCCGCTGTTCAGGATCCAGTCGGTCTGGTCGTCCAGCGCCTCCAGCTCCGAGCCGAGCATTCGGTACAGGCTGTCGTCGAAGCGCATCACCGCCAGCGGCGCGACGATCTCGCCGCCCTCGACCCAGTAGGTGGCGAAGCGCGTCATGCCGGTGACGCGCGCGGCGCTGCGGTCGGACCAGTTCAGGTAGTGGAAGTTGCCGACGTACACGCCGGTGTCGAGCGCACGGAGCGCCTCGGCCCGCGGCAGGCGGCCCGGCAGCAGTTCGAGCGCCTGCATGCTCTCGGACTCGTTGGCGCCGTTGCAGGCGATGCCGTACTCCTGCGCCGTGCGCGGGCTGACCAGGCTGCCGGCGTGGCGACCCTCGCGGATCAGCTCCACGACCGGCGGCCGCGTGAATCCCGCCTCGTCGAAGGCCGGCGCGAGTCCTGCCGCGGTGTGCTCGCGCAGCGTCACCTGCGGCGACAGCGCGGCCTCGCCGTCGACCAGCGCCTGGATCGTGCTCTGCTGCGTGCGCTGCTCCTTGGCCGACACGCCGCCCCAGTTGAGCATCCACAGCAGTTCGTCCATCGCCGCCGGCGAGACGTAGGCGCGATAGGCGCCGGGCTCGATGCGGCGCGCCGGCCGCGCTAGATAGGGCAGCTGGGCGCGGGTGGCGTCGATGCGCCGGGCGACCTCGGTGGCGTCCCAGTCCTGCGCCGCGAAGCTCGCCTTCACCGCCTTGTCGCCGCTGTCGTAGACGGACCAGTCGAGAAGGAAGCTGTCGACCTCGTGCCAGTGCCGCGCGCCGAGCGAGCTGGCAAAGCCGCGATACACCGGCCCGCTGGCGAGGATGCCGACGAGGTCGAGGCCCTGCGCCGCCGCGGTCACCGTGTCGATCGCCTCGTGCGGTGCGGGCAGCGTGCCGAGCCGTTCGGTGTGGGTCGATGCCGGCTCGTAGCTGTAAAGCAGGTAGGGATCCTCGGGCCGCGCCGGCAGGTCGGCGCGCATGGCGAAAATGGCGGCGTCGATCGCGTCGCGGTCCTCCCTGGCGCCGGAGACCGCTAGCGTGGTGCGATCGTGGCGGCGGCCGTCGATCAGTTGCAGCGTCAGGTAAGCCTGCCGCACCGTCATCGGCTGCCGCACGCGGGCGTGGTTGAAGCGGACGAAGTCGGACACTTCGCCGCGGAAGTTCGCCAGCAGCACCTCGTCGCCGCGCAGGCGGCCAAAGGCGTGCGCCGCCAGCGCGAAGAACAGGTCCTTCATCGCTCGGCCCCGAAGACGTCGACGCCGTCGAAGCGGCAGGCGGGGCTGGCGTGGCCGACGCGGATCGCCTGGTTGGGCTCGCCCTTACCGCAGTACGGCGTGCCCATCACCTCCATCGTCGAGGCGTCGCCGACCATCGACAACGAGCGCCAGAAGGTCGCCGAGATGCCGCGATAGTTCGGGTTGCGCACCACCTCGGCCAGCTGGCCGTCGCGAATGCGCTGCCCCCACTCGCAGCCGAACTGGAACTTGTTGCGCGAGTCGTCGATCGACCACGAGGCGTTGGTCTTCATCAGGATGCCGTCCTCGATCGAGGCGATCATCTGGGCCAGCGTGGCCGTGCCCGGCTCGACGTTGATGTTGCTCATGCGGTCGATCGGCGGCCGGTTCCAGCTGCAGCTGCGCGCGGTGGCGACCGCGCCCAGATCGGGCCGCACGCGGGCGGCGCGCTGCCGCGATATGGCGCCGCCGATCGGCCGCAGCAGGATGCCGTCCTTAATCAGGTACTCGCGGCGGGCAGCGGTGCCCTCGTCGTCGAAGGCGAAGCTGGCGAACTCCTCGGCGCGGCTCGGGTCGTAGGTGACGTTCAGCAGCTTCGAGCCGTAGGGGTAGCTGCCGAACATGTCGAGCGTGACGAAGCTGGTGCCGGCGTAGTTGCGCTCGTCGCCGAGGATGCGGTCGAGTTCGAGCGGATGGCCGATCGACTCGTGGATCTGCAGCATCATCTGGTCGGGCGCCAGCAGCAGGTCGAACTTGCCGCTCGGGCAGTTCGGCGCCGCCAGCAGTTGCAGCGCTTCCTCGGCAGTGGTGCGCCCGCTGCCGACGAAGCCGGAACGCTCGATCACCTCCAGCCCGCCCTGCTGGCAAAACCCGTTGTAGCGGCCGCCCCAGGAGCGCGTCTGCGTCAGCCCCTCGGCGTGCGCCACCACGTGCAGCGCGGGAATCGTGAAGTCGAACGCCTGCAGCGTCTCGCCGCCGGCGAGATCCACCGTCATCTGCCGGCTGCGCACCGTCCACAGGCTCGCTTCCCAGTCGACGATGCGCTCGTCGATCCGGCACGCCTTCGATTCGCGCATCAGCAGGTCGATGCGGTCCGCCACCGCCAGTTGCAGGGGCTTGGCGGTGGCGGAGGCGTAGCGGCCGGTGGGCGTGGGTAGCGCCGGCGCGCGGTCGAAGACGCTGCGTCGGTCCGACAGCCGCGCCCACTCCACCGCGCGCGCGATCGCCTCGCGCAGGCCGGCCTCCGACAGGTCGCTGCTGGCGGCGTAGCCCAGCCCGGTGCCGACGATCACGGTGACCATCGCGCCGCAGTCGAGCGAACGCTCGGAAGGCTCGACGACGTCCTGCCGCACGCGCGTGACGGTCGAGTGCTCCTCGACGACGCGCATGGAAGCGTGGTCGAGGCCGGCAGGCGCGAGGCGGCGGAAGCGCTGCGCGATGGATTCGGGTTCGAAGGGCATGGTCGTTGCGCTGAGGATGCGGCCGCGGCGGCGCGGCAAGGGAATTCCCGAATAAGAAAACGCCGCGGCGTGTGGAACACAGCGCGGCGCGCGTTATCGTAGTCAGGGCTTGAACAGCGTTGGATTCTAGCCATCGGCGGCGAATGGCCGAAAGCTGCACCGCGCCATGGCGGCGGCAAACTCGTCGAACCCCACTTGGAGGAATCAGACAATGAAAGTCGATGTCGAACGAACGCTGACCGAGGCGCGCGAGGAGGTCGATCGCCTGACGCCGGCGCAGGGCCTTGACCGGCGCGCCTTCGTCAAGACGAGCTTGGGCGCGGGCTTCGCCGCGGCGGTATTGCCGGTGCAGGCGCAGGCGATGATCGTCACCGACACCCAGGGCTTGACCGCCGGCGAGGTGAAGATCCCGGTCAAGGACGGCGAGATGCCGGCCTACCGCGCGATGCCGGTCGGCAAGACCGGGCTGGCCACGATCCTGGTGGTGCAGGAGATCTTCGGCGTGCACGAGCACATCAAGGACATCTGCCGCCGCTTTGCCAAGGCCGGTTTCCTCGCCGTGGCACCGGAGCTCTATGCGCGGCAGGGCGACCCGAGCAAGTTCAGCGACATCCCGACGCTGTTCAAGGAGATCGTCTCCAAGGTGCCCGACGCGGAGGTGATGAGCGATCTCGACGCGACCGCCGCCTGGGCGGCGAAAAACGGCGGCGACCCGAATCGCATCGGCATCACCGGCTTCTGCTGGGGCGGGCGGATCACCTGGCTGTATCTGGCGCACAACCCGAAGGCGCGCGCCGGCGTGGCCTGGTACGGGCGCGTGGTCGGCGACAAGACGCCGAACACGCCGCAGCATCCGATCGACCTGGCCGCTTCGATCCGGCAGCCGGTGCTGGCGCTATACGGCGGCGCCGACGCCGGCATTCCCAACGAAACGATCCACCGGATGATGGCGGCGCTGCAGACCGCCGGCAACGCGAAGTCCGAGCTGGTGCTGTACAAAGACGCGCCGCACGCGTTCCACGCCGACTACCGGCCGAGCTACCGCAAGGAGGCCGCCGAGGACGCCTGGAAGCGCGCGGTGGCCTGGTTCAAGAAGCACCTCGGCTGACGCATTCGCCGGTCCGGCGGTCAAACGGCTGCGCCGAGCGCGGCCGTTTGCCTTTCCGGCGGCTTGGGTTTGTCTTGCCGCGGCGAAACGGCACGCCGCGCGCTGCGCAGCCGCTGGCGCTTCGCACCGCGGCAGAACCGCAAGGCGCGCCCCGCGCGGCCCCTTGCATGTCCCGCGGCCTCTCGCGTTTCACCCTGCGGCAGAACGGCTTCCCGAGCCGCGCGCGGGCGGTTGCCTTGCCGACCGCCTCTTTCGCTCCCCGGCAGGGCGGTAAGCGGTGCGTCGCGTCGGCGTCCAGTCTTTCGGACGGCTCTTGACGGCTCTGCTAGCCTGAACCGACTCTCGCGCCCGCCATGCACACGCTCGCCTGGATCATCCTCGCCAACGTCCTGTCGACGGTTTTTTCGATCGCGTTGGCGGCCTGGCTGAGCTTCCGCTTCCTGAGCACGCTGGTCGAGCGGCTGGTGTGCGTGTCCGCCGGCCTGCTGCTGACGGTCGCCTTCACCCGCCTGCTGCCGGAGGCGATCGAAGCCGGCATCGACAGCCATGTCTTCGGCTGGGTGCTGCTGAGCGGAATCCTCGGCTTCTTCCTGCTCGAAAAGGTGGCGCTGATCCACCACACCCACCACCACGAGGGCGACGAGCACTACCACCATCACGGCCACGACGCGCTGGAGGCGCGCCGCGGCGGCATCCCGATCCTGGTCGGCGACGCCTTCCACAACTTCGCCGACGGGGTGGTGATCGCCGCCGCGTTCCTCGTCGACTGGCGGGCCGGCCTGCTGGCCACCGCGGCCGTGATGGCGCACGAGATCCCGCACGAGGTGGGCGACTTCATGATCCTGCTGAACGCCGGCTACACGAAGCGGCGCGCCTTCATCTTCAACCTCTTGTCAGGAAGCTCGGCCGTGCTCGGTGGCGTGGTCGGCTACTTCGTCCTCGACGCGATGGAAGGATTGCTGCCGTACGCGCTGCTGCTGGCGGCAGCGAGCTTCGTCTACATCGCGCTGTCGGACCTGCTGCCGGAGATGATGCGGCGGTCGCGGCTTTCCGAGTCGCTGCCGCAGGTGGGGCTGGTGCTGGCTGGTGTAATACTGGCGGCAGTGGTGGGGGCGGCGCTGCACGCGCATTGAGCGAGGCGGACGCCCGCTCGCCGGAGCGTTGCGGCTCGCGCCGCGGCTTGCGTCGACGGGGCGATGGCCCTGCGTCGACCTATGGTGACGGCCCGGTGGCCACCGGCCGCGCGGGATTGGCGATCCACTCGCTCCACGATCCCGGGTACAGCCGCGCGCCGTCCAGGCCGGCGATCCGCATCGCCAGCAGGTGATGGCAGGCGGTGACGCCGGAGCCGCACTGCGCCACCATCTGCGACGCGGGCCGTCCGGCGAGCAATGCCTCGTACTCGGCACGGAGCGCCTCGGCCGGCTTGAAGCGCCCGTCGGCGAGATTGGCCTGCCAGAAGCGGTTCACCGCGCCGGGGATGTGGCCGGCCACCGGGTCGATCGGCTCCACCCGGCCTTCGTAGCGCTCGGGCGCGCGCGCATCGATGACGAGCACCGCGCGCTGCGCCAGCAGCCGCTGCAGCTCGTCGGCATCGACGGTGGCTTCCAGGCTCGGGCGCACGCTGAAGCGTCCCGGCGGCCGCGCCGGCGGCTCGGTGCTGCTCCAGCCGGTGGCGGCCAGCCACGCCGGCCAGCCGCCGTCGAGCACCGCCGCGCGCTCGTGGCCGAGCCAGCGCGCCAGCCACCACAGCCGCACCGCGAACTGGCCGCCGGAGGCGTCGTAGGCGACGATCTGCGTGTCGTCGTCGATGCCCCAGGCCCGGAACCGCGCCGCCAGCGCCTCGCGATCCGGCAACGGGTGGCGGCCGTTGCGGCCGGTCTTGGCGCCGGAGAGATCGTCGTCGATGTGCGCGAACTGCGCGCCGGGGATGTGCCCCTCGCCGTACTGCCGCCGGCCAAGGCCGACGTCCATCAGGTCGTGCCGGCAGTCGACGACGCACCAATCGGCATCGAACAGGTGTGCCTGCAATTCGGAAACGCTGACCAGGGTGGTGCTCATCGCCGTTTTTCCTCCGTCTGGATGGGGGCGGCCGGCCGCTGCCGTCGCTGTGCCAGCCAGGTGGCCAACGCGCCGCTGCCGATGACGATCGCCATGCCGAACCAGCCGACGGCCGGGATGCGGTCGGCGAAGATGGCCACGCCGAGCAGGGCCGAAAAGACGATGGCCGAGTATTGCAGAGTCGCCGTCAGCATCGCGTGGCCGCGCGCGTACGCGCGGGTCATCGCCAGCTGCGCCAGCAGCGCCAGGGTGCCGATCGCGGCCAGCAGCGCCGCGCCCCACGGCGTGTGGGCGCTGAAGCCGGTCACGAGGCTGCCGGCAAAGCCGATCAGCAGCGCCGAGGCGGAGAAGTAGAAGACGATCCGCCATTCCGGCTCGCCGCGCCGCGCCAGGTCGCGCACGTACCCGTACGCGGTGGCCGACAGCACGCCCGACAGCAGGCCGGCGGCGGCGCCGAGCCACTGGCCGCTGCCCACGCTCGGCCGCAGCACCAGCAGCACGCCGGCAAAGCCCAGCGCCACGGTGGCGGCGAGCGGCCAGTTCATCGGCCGCCGCGCCCGCAGCGCCGCGCCGAGCAGAAAGGCGGCGAGGAACAGCGACGAGGTGTAGTTCAGCGCCGTGGCGGTGCCCAGCGGCAGCACCGTGGTCGAGAAGAACCACAGGCTCAGCGCCGCGGTGCCGATGGCGCCGCGCCGAAAGTGCGTCCATGGCACCGGCGTGCCGAGCGGCCGCCGGGTGAAGTGGGCAAAGGCGCCGAGGGCGACGACGCCGGTGGCGGCGCGGTACATCACGATCTCGGCGACGCTGTAGTGCGCCGAGGCCAGTTTCACGCACGCGCCCATGGCGGCGAACATGGCCGAGGCGGCCAGCATCCACAGCGACTGCATAGCGGCGGCAGTCTATCGGCCGGCCCGCCGCAGTCGCTGGCCTAGAATCGGAGGCAGCATCCTCCCTCGCCATGGCCAAGACCCCGACTCCCAAGCCCGTCGCCGAACTGAGCTTCGAGCAGGCGCTTGAAGAACTCGACGCGCTGGTGCGAAAGATGGAGTCCGGCGAACTGGGCCTGGATGAGGCCATCGCCGCCTATCGCCGCGGCGCGGAACTCGCCAAGCACTGCCAGGGCAAGCTCGCCGTGGCCGAGCAGGAGATCCGCAAGCTCGATGGCGAGATGCTGACGCCGTTGGACCCCAGCGAACTGCGCGGCGCATGAAGCCCGTGTCGCAGGCTGCCGAGGGCGGGGCGCAGTCGGCGAACCGGCAGCGGCAACTGGGCCGGGGTGGGAGCGTTGCTGGCGGGCCGTCCTGCGAGGGGCGCCGCGCGCCCGCGGCCGCGACCTCGGCAACGCTGGCGCTGCTGTCACTGCGCCGGTTCGCGGCGCGCCGGTGAAACGACGGCCATGCTGCAAGGCAACTCAGCGCCCTGGGCCGAACCGGCATCCGTCGCTGGCGACAGCTTCACCGACTGGATGCGCGACCGGCTGG
>CALGWX010000237.1 GCA_937936215.1 uncultured Burkholderiaceae bacterium
TCGCCCGCCTGTGGCAGCAGTTCGCCGAGCGCGCCGACCAGGAAGGCTGGCCAGCCGCGCGCTGTCTGGGCAATCTGCTCGAGCACGAGGTCGCTGAGCGCGCCAAGCGGCGCATCGAGCGGCATCGGGCCGAGTCGCAACTGGATCCGAGCAAGACCTTGGCGAGCTTCGACTTCGCGCAGGTGCCGACGCTGTCCAAGGCGCACGTGACGGCGCTCGCCAGCGGCGACGCCTGGCTCGATCGGGGCGCGACGGTCCTGATCTTCGGTCGGCCCGGGGTTGGCAAGTCGCACATCGCTTGCGCCATTGGCCACGCGCTGATCGACGCCGGCTACCGGGTGCTGTTCATGCGCACGAGCGAGCTGGTGCAACGCCTGCAAGCCGCGCGCCAGAGCCTGCAACTGCCGCAGACGCTGGCCAAGCTCGACCGCTACGACCTGCTCATCCTGGACGACATCTCGTACGTCCGCAAAGACCAGGCCGAGACCAGCGTGCTGTTCGAGTTGATCGCCGAACGCTACGAGCGGCGCAGCCTGCTGATCACGGCCAATCAACCATTCTCGAGCTGGGACAACGTGTTCCCCGACCCGGCAATGACCGTGGCCGCCATCGACCGCCTCGTGCACCACGCGACGATCTTCGAGATCAACGACGTAGAAAGCTACCGCGGCAAGCAGGCCGCACTTAAGCAACAGGCCCTGCGCGACCGCGACAGCCAGACGCGGCGACGGCGTCCAACAGCCAGCGACAATCAACCCGCGGAGCGACAACCATGAGCTACTGATCGACGACATTCATCCCCGCCAACCGGCCAAGATGAATGTCGTCGGAGCGGTCATGCGGGTTGACGCTGTCCATGCAACTTCACGGGACGGTCGTACCACCGCGCTGCCACGTGTCGGCGGCAGCGCCGGCTTATGCCGCTTCGCGGCGGTGTGCGCCTGCTACCCTCCGCGGCTGCCCGTGCCAGCGCAGGCCTGCGCCACGTTCGGGGGTGTGCGCGGTCGTGCGGCCAACCGCAGCCGAGGAACGGAATACGGATGCTCGAAACCTTGGACCTCGAATGCCAGCGCGGCGAGCGGCTGCTGTTCAGCGCGCTGGCCTTCGCCGTGCAGCCGGGGCACTGCCTGCACGTGGCGGGCGAAAACGGCGCCGGCAAGACCAGCCTGCTGCGAATCCTGTGCGGGCTGCTGTCGCCCACGCACGGCGAGGTGCGCTGGAACGGCGAGAACATTCGCCGCCTGCGCGAGGACTACTGGCAGACGCTGGCCTATGTCGGCCACCTCAATGGGGTCAAGGACGACCTGACCGCGCAGGAGAACGTGCGCTTCGCCGCCGCGCTGGCTGGCCGGGCGGCGGACGACCACGCGGTGCGCGGCGCGCTGGCGGAGGTCGGGCTCGCCGGATTCGAGTCGTCGCAGGCGCGCTTCCTGTCGCAGGGGCAGCGCCGCCGCATCGCGCTGGCGCGCTTGTTCCTGGCCCGCGAGGCGAGGCTGTGGATCCTTGACGAGCCGTTCACCGCCCTCGACGTGCGCGGCGTGGCGGCGCTGTCGACGCTGATCGGCGCGCAGTTGGAGCGCGGCGGCATCGTCGTGCTGACCACCCACCAGGAAGTGCCGCTGCCGGGCCGGGTGGAGCGCCTCGAACTGCACGCGGCGGTGGCATGAGGGTGATCGCGAACGTCGGGCGTCGCAGCATCGTTGGCACGGCCGCCGGCCTGCAGCGCCGCGGCCGCTACGGCGCCTTGGCCCCGTCCGCGCGCGGCGTCAGTCGCCTCCAGCGCAGCGCGGCGCGGCAGCTTGGGGCGGCGCCGCGATGACCGGCACCTTCTCCGCCGTCGTCCGCCGCGACCTGCTGCTGGCGCTGCGGCAGCGCGCCGATGTCGCCAACACGCTGCTGTTCTTCCTCGTCGTGGTGACGATGGTGCCGCTGGGTGTGGGGCCGGAGATCAACACGCTGCGCACCATCGCCCCCGGCGTGGTGTGGGTGGCGGCGCTGCTGGCGGCGATCCTGTCGCTGAACCGGCTGTTCGCGGCCGACTTCGCCGACGGCACCCTCGAGCAGATGGTGCTCTCGGGCGAGCCGCTGCCGGTGGTGGTGCTGGCCAAGACGCTGGCGCACTGGCTGACCACCGGCCTGCCGATCACGCTAATGGCGGTGCTGCTGGGGGTGATGTTCGACCTGCCGGCCGACGCCATCGGCGTGCTGGTGGCTTCGCTCCTTCTCGGCACGCCGGCGCTGTCGCTGATCGGCGCCGTCGGCGCGGCGCTCACGCTCGGCCTGCGCGGCGGCGGCGTGCTGATCACGCTGCTAGTGCTGCCGCTGTACGTGCCGGTGCTCATCTTCGGCGCCGGGGCGGTGGAGGCGGTGGCCGGCGGCCTCGCCCCGCGCGGACAGCTGCTGCTGCTGGCGGCGGTGTCGATCGGCGCGACCGTGCTGGCGCCGTGGGCAATCGCCGCGGCGCTGCGGATATCTTTGGAATAATCGCGGTCTTACGCGTCAGCGGTCCCGGTCCCGGGCCGTTGTTTCGGGTTTCTCCGGGCGGCGGGCCTTGCGTCAACGCAAACCCGGCCGACCTTTCCTTCCTACACTGCCGCCGGTCATGTCATCGGTCACCGCCAGCGCCGGTTTCAGCCTCTTCCGCTACGCGGCGCCGAACGTCTTTTATCCGGTCGCCGGCAAGATGGTGCCGTTTTTCGCCATCCTGGCGGCGGTGCTGACGGTGATCGGCCTGTACATCGGCTTCTTCGTCGCGCCGACCGACGCGCAACAGGGCGATTCCTACCGGATCATCTACATCCACGTGCCGTCGGCGTGGATGGCCATGTTCCTTTACGTGGTGATGGCCTTCTGGGCCGGCGTCGGGCTGGTGTTCAACACCCGCCTGTCGTCGATGATGGCGCAGGCGATCGCGCCCACCGGCGCGCTGATGGCCTTCATCTCGCTGTGGACCGGGGCGCTGTGGGGCCGGCCGACGTGGGGCACGTACTGGGTGTGGGACGCCCGCCTGACCTCCACCCTGATCCTGCTGTTCCTGTATCTCGGCTTCATCGCCCTGCAGGCGGCCATCGACGACCAACGCCGCGCCGACAAGGCGGGTGCCGTGCTGGCGCTGGTCGGCGTGGTCAACGTGCCGATCATCTATTTCTCGGTCAAGTGGTGGAACACGCTGCACCAGGGCGCGTCGGTGAAGCCGGGCTCGTCGTCGATGGCCGAGATCATGCTGACCGGCATGCTGGTCATGGTCTTCGCCTTCTGGATGTATGCGATCGCGGCGGTGCTGGCGCGGCTGCGCGCAATCATCCTGGAGCGCGAGCGGCGGGCGCAGTGGGTCGCCGAGGCCCGCGAGCAGGGTCGGCTGTAGAGGGTCGCGGCATGCAATGGCAATCGCTTGAACATTTCCTGTCGATGGGGGGCTACGGCTTCTTCGTCTGGGGCTCGTACGGCGTCACCGTGGCGCTGATCGCCGCCGAGATCTGGCTGCTTCGCCAGCGGCGCCGCGCGGCGCTGGCGCAGTTGCGCCCGGCATCCTCGCCTGCCAGGAGGACATGATGAAATCGAGACACAAGCGGCTGATGTTGATCGTTGGCGGCCTGGCCGCGCTCGGGGTGGCCTCGGCGCTGATCCTGTCCGCCTTCCGCGAAAACCTGGTCTTCTTCTTCTCGCCGTCGGACGTGGTGGCGCAGAAGGCGCCGCGCGACCGCCCCTTCCGCGTCGGCGGCGTCGTCGAGGAGGGCAGCGTCAAGCGCGACGGCGTGATGGTGAGCTTCCGCGTCACCGACACCGCGCAGACGATCCCGGTCGTCTACCAGGGCATCCTCCCGGACCTGTTCCGCGAGGGCAAGGGCGTGGTTGCGCAGGGCAAGCTCGGCCCCGACGGCATCTTCCGCGCCAGCGAGGTGCTGGCCAAGCACGACGAGAACTACATGCCGCCCGAGGCCGCGCACGCGCTCGAGCAGGCGCAGAAGGCCGGCAAGACGCTGCAGATGCCGGCCGGCCACGGCAAACAGGACTGAGCGCCGTCAAGGCCCCACACATCGCGGCTTGCCACCGGTTCCGATCGAAGCGACTGCGCCGCCCCGTCGCGGCGCGCCGCCTTCCCGCCCCGCGACTGCAGCCGACCCCCTGAAGAGAGCGACGCATGATTCCTGAACTTGGCCACTTCGCGCTGATCCTGGCCCTGCTGCTGGCGCTTGCCCAGGGCACGCTGCCCATCATCGGCGCGCAGAAGGGCGTGGCGGAGTGGATGGCGCTGGCGCGCCCGGCGGCGCAGGCGCAGTTCGCCTTCGTGCTGTTCGCGTGGCTGTGCCTGGTGGCCTCGTTCGTCGCCGACGACTTCTCGGTGATCAACGTGGCGCAGAACGGCAACACGCTGCTGCCGCTGCCGTACAAGATCGCCGCCTCGTGGGGCTCGCACGAAGGCTCGCTGCTGCTGTGGGTGCTGATGCTGTCCGGCTGGGGCGTGGCGGTGGCCACCTTCTCGCGCCACCTGCCGCAGGAGATGGTGGCGCGCGTGCTCGGCGTGATGGGGCTGGTGGCGGTCGGCTTCATCTTGTTCATGCTCGCCACGTCAGACCCGTTCGACCGCATCTTCCCGCCGCCGGCGGAGGGCCGCGACCTGAACCCGCTGCTGCAGGACCCGGGCATGGTGTTCCACCCGCCGCTGCTGTACATGGGCTATGTCGGCTTCTCGGTCGCCTTCGCTTTCTCGATCGCCGCGCTGCTCGGCGGCAAGCTCGACGCGGCGTGGGCGCGCTGGTCGCGGCCGTGGACCACGGTGGCGTGGTGCTTCCTGACGCTGGGCATCGCGCTCGGATCGTGGTGGGCGTACTACGAGCTCGGCTGGGGCGGCTGGTGGTTCTGGGATCCGGTGGAGAATGCCTCGTTCATGCCCTGGCTCGTCGGCACCGCCCTGATCCACTCGCTGGCGGTGACCGAGAAGCGCGGCACCTTTAAGGCCTGGACCGTGCTGCTGGCGATCTTCGCCTTCTCGCTGTCGCTGCTCGGCACGTTCCTCGTGCGCTCCGGCGTGCTGACCAGCGTGCATGCCTTTGCTACCGACCCGGCGCGCGGCGTCTTCATCCTCGCCTTCCTGGTGGTGGTGATCGGCGCGTCGCTGGCCCTGTTCGCCTGGCGCGCGCCGCGTGTAGGCCTGGGCGGCAGCTTCGATGCGGTGTCGCGCGAGTCGATGCTCCTCGGCAACAACGTGCTGCTGGCGGTGGCCTGCGGCACGGTGCTGCTCGGCACGCTGTATCCGCTGTTCCTCGACGCGCTCGGGCTGGGCAAGATCTCGGTCGGCCCGCCGTACTTCGATGCCGTCTTCGTGCCGGTGATGGCGCCGCTGGTGTTCCTGATGGGCGTAGGGCCGATCGCACGCTGGAAGAAGGCCGAGCTGCCCGACCTTTGGCAGCGGCTGAAGTGGGCGCTGATGATCTCGCTGGTGCTGGGCCTGGTCCTGCCATTCGCGGGCAACATCGAAGACGGCCTGCCGTGGTCGCCGATGGCCGCCTTCGGCTACTGGATGGCGGCGTGGATCGTGCTGACCTCGATCGAGCAGATCCGGCACCAGATCCGTCATGCGTCGGGCGGGCTGTTCGTGCGCCTGGCCGCGCAGCCGCGCGGTTGGTGGGGCATGACGGTGGCGCACCTGGGCGTGGCGGTGTTCATCATCGGCGTGACCTCGGTGCGCGGCTACGAGGTCGAGCGCGACGTGAAGATGTCGCCCGGCGACACGGTCACCGTGCACGGCTACACCTTCCGCTTCGAGGGCGTCGGCGAGCGTCGCGGGCCGAACTTCAACGCCGCCCGCGGCACCGTCACCGTCCTGAAGAACGGCAAGGAAGTCGACGTCCTGAATCCCGAAAAGCGCGTCTACTTCGCGCAGTCGCAGATGCCGATGACGGAGGCGTCGATCCGCTCCGGCCTCACCGGCGATGTGTATGTCTCGCTCGGCGAGCCGGTCGAGCCGGCCGGAAGCTGGACGGTGCGCGTGTACTACAAGCCGTTCGTGACCTGGATCTGGGGCGGCTGCGCGCTGATGGCGCTGGGCGGCTTCTTCGCCGCCTCCGATCGCCGCTACCGATCGTTGGCGCGGCGCGACGAAGCGGTGGCCACCGGCGGCCGCCAGCCGGCTGCGGCGTGAGGTCGAGCGGCCATAGCGGTCGCCACCGCGACTGCCGCCGGCGCGGGCAGCGGCGGCAGGTGGCTTGCCGCTCGCACGCTGCGCGGCAGCCTCGGCGCCGGCTGAACGGCGCTCCCGGCGCGAGGCGCCAGCACGGCACGCGAGCCGGCGCCTTGTCGCGCTTTGCGCTGCGGCCTTTGGGCGCAGCGGCCGGGCGGTGCGATTCCCTGTCGCGGTCGCCCGTCGTCGCCGCGTCGGCAGATCACCGAGGTGTTGATCCGTCATGAAGCGAGTCGTGCTTTTCCTGGTGCCGCTGGTCGGCTTCCTGGTGCTGGCGGCGTTCCTGTTGCGCGGCCTGTGGCTGAACCCGCGCGAGGTGCCGTCGCCGCTGATCGGCAAGCCGGCGCCGGTGTTCGAGAAGGCGCGGCTGGACGCGCCGACCGAGATGTTCTCCAGCCGCGACATGGCCGGCCAGGTGTGGATCCTCAACGTCTGGGCTTCGTGGTGCACGCCGTGCCGGGTCGAGCACCCGCTGATCAACGAGCTGGCGGCGAAGAAGATCGTGCCGATCGTCGGCATGAACTACAAGGACAACCCCGACGCAGCGCGGCGGTGGCTCGCCGAGCTGGGCGATCCGTACAAGCTCACCTTCATCGACCACGACGGCCGCCTCGGCATCGACTTCGGCGTCTATGGGGTGCCGGAGACCTTCGTGATCGACAAGCAGGGGGTCATTCGCTACAAGCACATCGGCCCGGTCACGCCAGAGGCGATGCAGAAGAAGATCGTGCCGCTGGTGCAGGAGCTGCAGAAGTCATGACAAGGATCTGGATGGCGTGCGCGCTGGCACTCGCGGTGCTGGTGGCGCCGGCCCGCGCCAACCAGGCGGTGCCGACGCTGAACGACCCGGTCGCCGCCAAGCGCGAGGTCGAACTGGCCAAGCAGCTGCGCTGCCTGGTCTGCCAGAACGAGACCATCGCCGACTCGCGCGCCGACCTGGCGGTGGACCTGCGCAACAAGCTGCGCGAGCAGATGGCCGCCGGCAAGACCGACCAGGAGATCATTGCCTTCATGACCGAGCGCTACGGCGACTTCGTGCTGTACAAGCCGCCGCTGAAGGCGACCACGGTGCTGCTGTGGGCCGGGCCGTTCCTGCTGCTCGCCCTCGGCGCGGTGGTCGGCTGGCGCGTCGTCAGCGCCCGCGCCCGGGCGGTGCGGCCGCAACCGCTATCGGCCGCGGAGCGCGAGCGCGCCGAGCGCCTACTGCGCGGCGAAGGGGACGTGCGATGACGTCGTTCATCGTCACCGCGGTGATCATGGTCGCGGTGGCGCTCGCCTGGATCGTGCCGCCACTGCTGCGTGCGGGCAGCCGCGCCCGGGTCGACCGCACCGCCGTGAACATCGGCATCCTCAAGGACCAGCTCGCCGAACTGGAGGCCGAGCG
>CALGWX010000238.1 GCA_937936215.1 uncultured Burkholderiaceae bacterium
CAGCTCGCGCGCGAGCTGCAGCGAGTCGGTCACCTTGGCGCAGTGCGACGCGAACGGCGGCCGGCCCAGCCGCTTCAGCTCCTCGTCGAGGAACTCGAGGTCGAAGCTGGCGTTGTGGATGATCACCTCCGCGTCCTGCACGAATGCCAGCAGTTCGTCGGCGATCTCGCCGAACTTCGGCTTGTCGGCCAGGAACTCGGCCGTCAGCCCGTGCACCGCCAGCGCACCCTCGTCGCTGTCGCGCTCGGGGTTGACGTAGTGGTGCAGCCGGCGCTCGGTGATGCGGCGGGCGACGATCTCGATCGCGCCCACCTCGATGATGCGGTGGCCCTCGCGGGCCGACAGGCCGGTGGTCTCGGTGTCGAGGACGATCTGCCGCATCGGCTATTCGCCGCCGGAAGGCTGCTCGCGCGGCAGCCCGCCCTGGTGCAGCGCGATCTCGGCCACCGTGCGCCGGTGCGCCATCCAGCTGTAGATGGTCGGAATCACGAACAGGGTGAAGAAGGTGCCCACCAGCATGCCGCCGACGATCACCAGGCCGATCTGCTGCCGGCTCTCGGCGCCGGCGCCGGTGGCGAGCATCAGCGGCAGGGCGCCGAAGACGGTGGCCAGCGAGGTCATCAGGATCGGGCGCAGGCGCAGCACGGAGGCCTCGATCACCGCTTCGCGCACCTGGCGCCCCTGTTCCTGCAGCTGGTTGGCGAACTCGACGATCAGGATGCCGTTCTTGGTGATCAGCCCGATCAGCGTCACCAGGCCGATCTGCGAATAGACGTTCAGCGAGCCGATCGGGCTGACGGTCAGCGCCAGCAGCGCGCCCACCATCGCCAGCGGCACGGTGAGCAGGATGATGAACGGGTCGCGGAAGCTCTCGAACTGCGCCGCCAGCACGAGGTAGATGAACAGCAGCGCCAGCACGAACACCGCGGTGAGCGCCGTGCCCGACTCGCGGAACTCGCGCGACGGGCCGTTCAGGTCCGACACGTACCCTGGCGGCGCGTGCCGGTCGAAGGAGGCCTGGATGAAGTCGAGCGCCTCGCCGAGGGTGTAGTCGGGGGCGAGATTGGCGCGGACGGTGATGGCACGGCGCTGCCCGAAGTGGTTCAGTTCGCGCGGCGCGATCGTCTCATCGACCTTGATCAGCGACGCCAGCGGGATCATCGTATCGTTGCGGCCGCGCACGAAGATGTTGCTGATGTCGTCCGGCGCCGCGCGCGCATCGGCCCGCAGCTGCACGATCACGTCGTACTGCTCGCCGTCGCGCTTGAAGCGGGTGATGTTGCGGCCGCCGAGCGCGGTCTCGAGCGTGCGGCCGACGGTCTCGATCTGCACGCCGGAGTCCGCCGCCTTGTCGCGGTCGACCGAAACTTGCAGCTCCGGGCGATTCAGGCGCAGGTCGGTGTCCACGCCCTGGATGCCGGGGTTGGTGGCGATGTCGGCGAGCACCTTGTTGACCACTTCCTGGATCTTCTCGTACGGGTCGCCGGAGATGATCACGAAGTTGATCGGCTGCTCGCGGAAGCCCTGCCCCAGCGCCGGCGGCACCACCGGAAAGGCGAGGATCCCCGGAATCGAACCCAGCTTCGGCGCCAGCTCACGCGCCATCTCGCGCACGTGCCGCTCGCGTTCGTCCCAGGGTTGCAGGCGCAGGAACGAGATGCCCTGCGTGGCCGTGGGCACGCCGCTGACGACAAAAATGCGGTCGATCTCCGGCACCGTGCGCGCGATCGGCTCGATCTGGGCGCCATAGCGGGCGGTGAAGTCGACCGAGGCACCCTCCGGCCCGCTGAAGATCACCAGGATCGTGCCGCGGTCCTCCACGGGCGCGAGTTCGCGCTTGATGTTGGCGTTGAACCAGGCGATCGAGCCGACCAGGCCGGCGATCACCAGCAGCACCAGGCCGCGGTTGGTGTCGAACACGCGCAGGCCGCCGCTGCCCAGCCGCAGGCCCGGCCGGCGTGGCGCCAGCAGCCAGTGCAGCGCCCGCTCGTAGCCGCGCTTGATCGCCAACAGCAGGCGCTCGATCGCGTTGTACAGCGCGCCGTACTTCTTCTCGTGCCGCAGCAGCCGCGAGCTCATCATCGGCGACAGCGTCAGCGCCACGAAGCCGGAGACGAGCACCGCCCCGGACAGCGCCAGCGCGAACTCCACGAACAGCCGCCCGGTGCGCCCCGGCGTGAACGCCAGCGGCACGAACACCGCGGCCAGCGTGATCGTCATCGCCACCACCGCGAAGCTGATCTCGCGCATGCCCTTGAAGGCGGCCTCGAGCGGCGCCATGCCGCTTTCCATGTGGCGGTAGATGTTCTCCAGCACGTCGATGGCGTCGTCGACCACTAGGCCGATGGCCAGCACCAGGGCCAGCAGCGTCAGCGTGTTGACGGTGAAGCCGGCCGCGTACATCAAAGCGAAGGCGCCGATCAGCGACACCGGGATCGTCACCAGCGGGATCACCGCCGCCCGCCACGAGCGCAGGAAGAAGAAGATCACCGCCGCCACCAGCAGCACCGCCTCGCCGATGGTCACGAACACGCGCTTGATCGCCTGCTCGATGAAGACCGTCTGGTCGTTGGCGATCGTCACCTGCATGCCCTCGGGCAGCTCGCGCACGATCCGCGGCAGCTGCTCGCGCAGCGCGGCGGCCATGTCCAGCGGGTTGGCGGTGGCCTGGCGGATCATGCCCAGCGCGACCGAGGGCTGGCCGTTGAAGCGCGTGATCGCGCGCTCGGCCTGCGGGGCGATGAACACCTCGGCCACGTCGCGGATGCGCACCGGCAGCCCGTTGACGGTGCGCACCACGACGGCGCTGAACTCCTCCGGCGTGCGCAGGTCGGTCTGCGAGACGACGTTGAACTCGCGCTGCTGGCTTTCGATGCGGCCAGCGGGGATCTCGACGTTCTGCCGCCGCAGCGCGTCTTCGACGTCGGCCGGGGTGAGCCCGAGCGCCGCCAGGCGGTCGCGGTCGAGGAAGATGCGCATCGCAAAGCGACGCTCGCCGAAGACGCGCACGTCGGCCACGCCTGTCAGCGTCTGCAGCCGCGGCTTGACGATGCGGTTGGCGTAGTCGGAAATGACCAGCGGCGAATGCCGGTCGGACGTGAAAGCGAGCCAGATGATCGGGTTGGCGTCGGCCTCCACCTTGGCGATCACCGGCTCGTCGACGTCGGCGGGCAGCCGCTGCCGCACCCGCGAGACGCGATCGCGCACGTCGGCGGCGGCGCCGTCGGCGTCGCGCGAGAGCTTGAACCGCACCGTGATCTGCGACTGCTCGGCGCGCGAGATCGAGGTCAGCACGTCCACGCCCTCGATGCCCGCGATCGAGTCCTCCAGCGGCTTGGTGACCTGGCTTTCGATGATGTCGGCGCTCGCCCCACGGTAGCGCGTCTCGACCGTGACCACCGGGGTGTCGATCTTGGGGTACTCGCGCAGCGACAGCTGGAAGAACGACACCGCGCCGACCAGCAGCACCATCAGCGACAGCACGCTTGCCAGCACCGGGCGGCGGATGCAGATTTCGGGCAGGGTCATGACCGCTCCCCGTGGCTCACGACTTCTTGGCCGGCGCCGCGGCCTCGGCCTTGGCCGGTGCCGCGCCCGGCTCAACGATGCGCACCGGCATGCCGTCGCGCGCCAGGCGAATCTGCCCGGCGGTGACGATCTTCTCGCCCGCCGCCACGCCGTCGACGATCTCGACGATGCCCTCGCGGCGCAGGCCGACCGTCACCGGCGTGCGCGCCGCCACCAGGCGGCCGTCGCGCTCGACGACCTTGAACACGAATTGGCCCGTGGCGGCCGGCACGATCGCCTCCTCGGGCACGACCACGGCATCGGCGCGCTCCGCCAGTTGCAGCCGCACGCGGGCGAACATGCCGCTCTTCAGTTCCCCTCTTGGATTGGCGGCGCGCGCCCGCACCACCAGCGCCCGCCCGACGGCGTCGACCTGCACGTCGATCGCGTAGACGCGCGCGGTGAACACCTGTCCTGGCAGCGGATCGACGGTGAACTCGAGCACCTGGCCCGGATTGACGGCGCCAGCGAAGCGCTCCGGCAGGCGGAAGTCGATCTTGACCGTCGAGCGATCCTCCAGCGTCACGAGGTCGGCGCCGTCCTTCACATAGTCGCCGACCGAAACGTTGCGCAGGCCGACGATGCCGTCGAACGGCGCCCGGATCTGGTAGCGCTCCAGGCGCGCCTGCGCCAGCGCATAGCGCGCCTGCAGCACCTCGACGTTCGAGGCCGCCTCCTCCTGCGCGCGCATCGACACGAACTCCTGGCTCGCCAGTTCCTGCGTCCGCTTGAAATTGGCGCGCGCCAGTTCCAGCTCCGCCTTGGCCTGCGCCACCTCGGCGCGCGCCACCTGCGAGTCCAGCTCGACCATCACTTGGCCCTTGCGCACGCGTCCGCCCTCGCTGAAGCCGATCGCGCTGATGCGCCCCGGAATCTCTGGCCGCAGCACGACCGACTCGTTGGCAGCGACCGTGCCCACCGCCGCCACTTCCGCGCGCAGCGGCCGCGTCACCGCGGCGGCCACCTCCACCGGCACCGGCCCGCCGAAGCCGCCCGGCCCCCCCTTGGCCAGCGCCGCCTTGCTTTCGGCGCCTTTTCCGGCCTGCGCCACCGGGTCGCGCTTGGCTCCCGGCAAGGTGCCCTGCTGCCAGGCGTAACTGAGATAAAGGGTGGCGGCGACCGAGGCGACCACCACCGTGAAAAACACCAGTCGTTTGAGCGTCATGAGAGGGCGGCGGGAAAGGCGTCCCTGCATGCCGCGGCCAGCAAAGGGCGCGACTCTAGCAAAGGGGCGTCGTTTCAACGGGCCGCGACATCGCGGCCCAAGGCCAGTTCGACCCCCCGATTGGCCAAACGATCCGCGCGCTCGTTGCCGGCATCGCCGGCGTGCCCGCGCACCCAGCGCCAGTCGATTACGTGCTCGGCGGCCAGGGCCGCAAGTTTCTGCCACAGGTCGGCATTCTTCACCGGCTTGCGGTCGGCCGTCTTCCAGCCGCGACGGATCCAGTTCGGCAGCCACTCGGTGATGCCGAGCTGAACGTACTGCGAGTCGGTGTGCAGCACCACATGGCAACGGCGCTTCAGCTGCGCCAGCGCCTGGATCACCGCGGTGAGCTCCATGCGGTTGTTGGTGGTCTCGCGCTCGCCGCCGAAGAGCTCCTTCTCGCGGCCGCTGGAGCGCAACAGCACGCCCCAGCCGCCGGGACCGGGGTTGCCGCGGCAGGCGCCATCGGTCCAGATCTCGACCACCGGCGGCGTCTGTCGTGCCGGTTCGGCGCCGACGAGTTTCACGCCCGCCGCGTGCTTCATCGGCCCTCGCCCGCGGGCCGCGCCTGGCGCGCCGGCGGCGCGTCGTTGGCAGCGCCGGCATCGTCCTCGACGCGCACCGCAAAGGCCTCCTCGGTCGCGAGCAGCGAACGGTTGGCCACCGGCAGCAGCGTGCGCACCCGCTCCTCCTTCCGTTTCCACGCCGGCCCGATCAGGCGCATGCCGCGCACGCGCTTGACGGCCGTCAGCAGGTAGACGGAGCCGAGCACTGGCCACCAACGGTCGCCGGCCTTCTCCATGAAGCGCCAGCGCGCCAGCCAGCGGTCGCTGCGCGCCCACGGGGCGTAGCAGCCGAAGCGGCCCCGGTTGACCTCGAAGGACAGCAGCTTCAGCCAGTCCTTCAGCCGCGGCAGGGCGATGAACTGGCCGGCACGCGGCAGGAACGGCGACATGCCGAGCCGCGTCATCACCTGCCGCAGGCCCCATAGGCTGCCCGGGTTGAAGCCGGTGATGACGACGTGGCCCTCCGGCACCAGCACGCGGTCGACCTCGCGCAGCACCTGGTGCGGCTCCTGCGCGAACTCCAGGATGTGCGGCATCACGACCAGGTCGATCGAGGCCGTCGCGAAGGGCAGTTCCTCGTAGCGGGTGATGACGGCCACCTGGGTGCGCGCGCCCTCGCCGTTGTACAGGCTCGCATCGAGCAGGCGGTCGGAGGCGCAGAAGCGCAGCGGCATGCGGTTCTCGCGCAGCGCGTCGATCTCCGGCAGGCCGAGCTGCAGCGCGTGATAACCGAAGATGTCGGCGACACAGGCGTTCAGGTGCAGCTGCTCCCAGGCCAGCGCGTAGCGGCCCGGCGGCGAACGCAGGAAGGCCGACAGCGCCTCGTGCGCCTGCTCGGTCGCGCTCACGGCAGGGCGCACCGCCTCGACGCCGCGCCAAGGTCGACGACAATGCGGCCAGCGACGCCGCCGATTTCGCGGCGCGCCGTGCCGATGCCCCCTGACGCCGACTTCACCATCGAGCCCATTGCGGCCTTCAAAGACAACTACCTGTGGCTGATCTCGCGCGCCAACCGCGCCGCGGTCGTCGATCCCGGCGACGCCGCGCCGGTGCTGCGGCGGCTGCAGCAGCGCGCCCTGGGACTTTCGGCCATTCTAGTCACGCACCACCACGGCGACCATGTCGGCGGCGTGCGGTCGCTGGCGCAGGCCACCGGCGCCCGCGTCTACGGGCCGCGCGGCGAGGACATTCCGGCGCGCGACGTGGCGCTTGGCGATGGCAACCGGATCGAGGTACTCGGCGCGGCGATCGAGGTGCTGCACGTGCCGGGCCACACCCGCGGCCACATCGCCTACTACGCGCCGGCTCTGCAGGCGCTGTTCTGCGGCGACACGCTGTTTGCCGCCGGCTGTGGGCGGCTGTTCGAGGGCACCGCCGAGCAGATGGCCGCCTCGCTGCAGCGGCTCGCGGCGCTGCCGCCGCGGACACGCGTTTACTGCGCGCACGAATACACGCTCGCCAATCTGCGCTTCGCGCTCGCGGTGGAGCCGGGCAACGCGGCGCTGCACGAGCGGCAGCGCGCCTGTGCCGCCCGCCGCGAGCGCGGCGAGCCGACTTTGCCCTCGACCATCGAGGAGGAACGGGCGACCAACCCGTTCCTGCGCTGCGATCAGCCCGACGTGCGCCGCTCGGCGCAGGCACACGCGGGGCGCGAGCTGACGTCGCCCGTGGCGGTGTTCGCGGCATTGCGCGAGTGGAAGAACGCCTTCTGATCGCCCGGCGCGCGCCCTGGCCGCCTATACTCGCGCCGACTGTCTTCGCGCCACAACGCCAAAGCGACAAAGCGACGACCTGATGCCAAAAGACACGATGCTCGGCCGCCTCGCCTTCGTTCTCTTGCTCGCCGGCGGCACGGCCACCGCCGTGGAGCCGGAAATCGGCGCCGACTCCCACTCCCTGGCCAGCGTGCTCGCCCCGGCGGCGACGTCGAGCCGACTCTCCCCGCCGAGTGACCCGCTCAGCACGCTGCTGCAAAAGCTCGAGTCGGAACACCCCGCCGACTCGGCGCGCCTGCAGCCGCTGCCGGCGGCAGACCCGAGCATCGACCTGTGGCAGCGCATCCGCCGCGGCTTCGCGATGCCGGACCTCGAAACACGGGCCGCCGCCAACGCCACGCGCTGGTATGCCTCGCAACCGGACTACCTGGGTCGCATGGCCGGCCGCGCCAACCGGTATCTCTTCCACATCGTCGAGGAAATCGAGCGCCGCGGCATGCCCACCGAGTTGGCGCTGCTGCCCTTCGTCGAGAGCGCGATGCAGCCGGAGGCCGAGTCGCATGCGAAGGCGGCCGGGCTGTGGCAGTTCATTCCCTCGACCGGCAGGCTGTACCAACTGCAGCAAAACCTCTGGCGCGACGAACGCCGCGACGTGCTGGAGTCCACGCGCGCCGCGCTCGACTACCTGCAAAAGCTGTTCGACGACTTCGGCGACTGGCACCTGGCGCTGGCCGCCTACAACTGCGGCGAAGGCTGTGTCGGCCGCGCCGTCGAGCGCGCGCGGGCGCGGCGCCAGCCGGTCGAGTACGCCCGCCTGCCGCTGCCGCGCGAGACGCAGGGCTACGTGCCGAAGCTGCAGGCGATCAAGAACATCGTGCGCGACCCGGGGGCGTACGGCATCGAACTGCCGCTGATTCGCAACGAGCCGTATTTCGCCATCGTGCGCAAGACGCGCGACATCGACATCGAAACCGCGGCGCGGCTGGCGGAGATGCCGCTCGATGAGTTCCGGGCGCTGAACCCCTCCTTCAACCGGCCGCTCATCGTCGGGGCGGAGCAGGCGAACCTGCTGCTGCCGGCCGACCGAGCCGAGATCTTCCTGGCCAACCTGGCCGCCTACGAGTCCACGGGGCAGCCGCTGGCCAGCTGGACCACCTACACCGTGCAGAGCAACGACACGGTCGAGAACATCGCCGCGCGCGTCGGCGTCAGCGCCCAGCACCTGCGCGAGGCCAACCGCATTCCGCCACGGCATCGGCTGGCGGCCGGCTCGACGATCCTGATCCCCCGCGACGAGACCATGTCCGAGGACATCGCGCCGGTGCAGCTGGCGGCGGCGCTGTCGCTGTTGCCCGAGGTGAGCAGCCAGCGCCTCATCACCTACCGGGTGCGGCGCGGCGACACGCTGGCCGAGATCGCCCGCCGCTACGGCGTGAGCGCCGACGACATCGCGGAGGCCAATCGTCTTCGCAACCGCAACCTCTTTGCCGGGCAACGGCTGACGATCGCCGTGCCGCAGGCGCCGGCCGCCCGCCGCACCTTGGCTCCGCGGCCCGCGGCGCAAAAGACCGCGGCGCGGCCGCGCTGACCCTTCGTCTCGCCGCCGGCTGGCGCCGGTTCACCGCCGTTTCCGTCGATTCCACGCCATGGCCTTCCTCTCCGGCAAGCGCATCCTCATCACCGGCCTGCTGTCCAACCGCTCGATCGCCTACGGCATCGCGCAGGCCTGTTACCGCGAGGGCGCCGAGCTCGCGTTCACCTACGTCGGCGAGCGCTTCCGCGGCCGCATCAGCGAGTTCGCCGCCGAGTTCGGCTCGGACATCGTGCTGCCCTGCGACGTCGCCGAGGACGCCCAGATCGAGGGCGCGATCGCCGCGCTGCGCGGCCGCTGGGACCGCCTCGACGGCCTGGTGCATTCGATCGGCTTCGCGCCGCGGGATGCGATCTCCGGCCAGTTCCTCGACGGCCTGACGCGCGAGAACTTCCGCATCGCGCACGACATCTCGGCCTACAGCTTCCCGGCGCTGGCCAAGGCGGCGCTGCCGCTGCTCGAAGGACGGCCGGCCTCGCTGCTGACGCTGACCTATCTGGGCGCCGAGCGCGTCGTCCCCCACTACAACACGATGGGGCTCGCCAAGGCCTCACTGGAGGCGTCGGTCCGCTACCTGGCGGCGGACCTCGGCCCGAAGCAGATTCGCGTCAACGGCATCTCCGCCGGGCCGATCAAGACGCTGGCGGCCAGCGGCATCAAGGGCTTCTCGCGCATGCTCGCCTACAACGAGGCCAACGCCCCCCTGCGCCGCAACGTGACGATCGAGGAAGTCGGCAACGTCGCGGCGTTCCTGCTGTCGGATCTCGCCTCGGCGATCACGGGCGAGATTGTCTACGCCGACTGCGGCTTCCGCTCGGTGGCCTTCGGGCTGGCCGCAGTGGGCGCGGAACCGGCCGCCGAGGGTTGACGACGGCCGCCCAGGGGCGCGGGCAGCCGTCGCTTCGGCATCGCCGCCCTCGCGCGAGTTGCGGCCCTGCCGCGGCGGCCGGCCGCGACCGAAGGCTTACCCACGACGCAGTAGACGACCGACGCCGAAAGCGCCACGCGATCGCGCATAATCGCGGCGCGCTCGCGGCGCCAAGACAAAGAACCAGCAACCGCGGCGCCTCGCAAACGCCGTTGTCCCTCCCGCCGACGTCGCACCCACAGTCGAACCGACGCGCACCGCCCGCCCCTGCCCGCCCATGCGCAAGCTGTTCCGCCAGGAAGCGATCGACGCCCAGCGCGAGAAGCTGCTCGGCGAGGTGTCGATTGCGCGCCCGGTGCCGACCTGGGTGTTCACGGCGCTGGCGTTGTCCTTCGCGGCGATGATCGTGGGCTTTCTCTTCTGGGGCGAGTACACGCGGCGCGAACGCGTCGAGGGATTCCTCGCCCTGGACGAGGGTGCGGCGCAGATCCTCGCCCCGGAGGCGGGCACACTGGTCGAACTGATGGTCCGGGAGGGCGACCTGGTCGCCGCCGGCAGCCCGATCGCGCGGCTGTCGCTCGAGCGCGGCACCGCGATGGGCGCGACCTCGGCGGATCTCGTGCAGCGCGAATTGACGCTGCGCGTGGCCAGCCTGGAGGCGGAGAAGGAGAACGTGCGCCTGCTCGCCGAGCAGCAGAAGGAGCAGCTGCGCCGCCGCATCAGCGACCTGAAGAAAGAAATCGTCCAAGCCGACGCGGAGATTCGCATCCAGAGTTCGCGCGTGGCTTCGGCGCGCGAGGACTTCCAGCGCACCCAGCAGCTGGTCAAGGATGGCTTCGTCTCCGACACCGCGCTAACGGCCAAGCGCAACGAGCAACTCGACCAGCAGGTGAAGCTGGAGGCGCTGCGCCGCGGCCGGGCGGCGCTGGAGCGCGACCTGCGCAGCGCTGAGAGCGACCTGCCCGCCATCGACCTGCGCGCCCGCCAGCAGGTCGATCAACTGGCGCGCGAGATCGGCGAGCTGCGCCAGAACCTCGTGCAGGAGGAGGCGCGCCGGGAGACGGTGATTAGCGCCCCCATTGCCGGCACCGTGACCAACATCGCTGCCGCGCGCGGCGCGTCGCTGGCCGCTGGTGCGCCGCTGGCGACGGTGCTGCCCGCCGGCAGCGGCCTGGAGGCCCAGTTGTTGGTGCCGACGCGGGCGGTGGGATTCGTGCAGCCCGGCAATGAGGTGGTGCTGCGCTACGACGCGTTTCCTTTCCAGCGCTTTGGCCAGTACCGTGGCACCGTGGCGGACGTAAGCCGCACGGTCTGGTCGCCCGGCGAGAAGGTGGGCCCAATGACGGTGCGCGAGCCGGTCTATCGCATCGACGTCAAGCTGGAACGGCAGACCGTCGCCGCTGGCGGCCAGGAAATCGCGCTTCGGCCCGGAATGCTCGTCAACGCCGACATCCTGCTCGAAAGGCGCACCGTCTTCGAGTGGATCTTCGAGCCGGTGCTCGAGCTTCGCGCCCGGATGCAGTGATCAGCGTGGCCGTTCCAATCGACACCGTGGCGCGGGCCCTGGCGATGGGCATCGCCGTCCCGGCCGCGCGCTGACGGGACGTACCCGTGTTCGCTCGTCGCGTCCCGCTGATCCTGCAGTCCGAAGCGCCGGAGTGCGGCATCGCCTGCGTGGCGATGATCGCCAGCTACTACGGCCACCGCACCGATTTAGCGGCGATGCGCATGCGGCTGGCGCCGTCGATGAAAGGCGTCACCCTGCAGCAC
The DNA here is from genome assembly GCA_937936215.1 of uncultured Burkholderiaceae bacterium. GTDB lineage: Bacteria > Pseudomonadota > Gammaproteobacteria > Burkholderiales > Burkholderiaceae_F > JADJWR01. The sequence continues at coordinate 11,282 of CALGWX010000238.1, forward strand.
ATCGCCACCATCGCGCAGACGATGAAGCTGTCGCCGCGCGGCGTGCAGGCGCCGCTGGAGGCGCTGCACAAGCTGAAGCTGCCGGCGATCCTACACTGGGACATGAACCACTTCGTGGTGCTGACGAAGGCCGACGGCCGCCGCATCACGGTGCTCGACCCGGCGCGCGGCAAGCGGGTGATGCCGCTTTCGGAGGCCTCCCGCCACTACACCGGCGTGGCCATGGAGTTCACGCCGGCGGAGGGCTTCCGCAAGACCGACGAGCGCGAGCGCATCTCGGCCTGGCAGTTGCTGACCGCCGCCGGCGGCATGGGCGGCACGATCGCGCAGGTGATGCTGCTGTCGCTCGCGCTCGAGGTCTTTGCGGTCGCCTCGCCGTTCTTCGTCCAGCTGGTGATCGACCGCGTGATCGTCGGCCGTGACCGCGACCTGCTGACGCTGCTGGGGCTGGGCTTCTCGCTGCTGGTGCTGATGCAGGTGGCCACGACCGCCGTGCGCGCCTGGCTGGGCGTGTACCTGTCGACGCACCTGAACCTGCGCCTGCTCGACACCCTGTTCGGGCAGCTGCTGCGGCTGCCGCTGGCCTGGTTCGAGAAGCGGCACATCGGCGACATCTTCTCGCGCTTCAAGAGCGTCGACGCGATCCAGCGCACGCTGACGCTGGCCTTCGTTGAAACGCTGATCGACGGCGTCATGGTGCTGCTGACCCTGGCGGTGATGTTCTGGTACAGCCCGATGCTCACTGGCGTCGTGCTCGCTGCGGCCGCCGCCTATGGCTTGGTGCGCTGGGCCTTCTACGGGCCGCAGCGGCGGGCCGCCGACGAGCAGATCGCGCACGAGGCGAAGTCGAACACGCACTTCATCGAGACGCTGCGCGGCATGCTGGCGATCAAGCTCAACCTGCGCGAAACGCAGCGCCGCACCGCCTACCAAAACCTGGTCGTCGAGCACACCAACGCCGGCGTCAAGGTGCAGAACCTCGCGATCATCCACCGCGCCGCCAACGGCCTGATCTTCGGCCTGGAGAACGTCGCCGTGATCTGGCTGGCGGCGCTGCTGGTAATGGAGGGCCGCTTCTCGGTCGGCATGCTCTTTGGCTTCCTTGCCTTCAAGCTGCTGTTCATCACCCGCGTCAGCAACCTGGTCGACAAGGCGATCGAATTCCGCATGCTCGACCTCCACGCCGAGCGCATCGCCGACATCGCGCTCGCCGAGCCCGAGCAGGCGCAGGCGCCAGCGGCGACGACGCCGACCGCGCCACTGGTCATCGAAGCCAGGGGTCTAGGCTTTGCCTACGGCATCGAGGGCTTCGTCTTCCGCAAAGTCGACTTCCTGGTGCGGCCCGGCGAGACGGTAGCGATCGTCGGCCCCTCCGGCGCCGGCAAGACCACCCTGGTCAAGGTGCTGGTGGGCCTGCTCGACCGCACCGAGGGCACCTTGACCTACGCCGGCCGCGACCTGCGCGAGTGGGACCGCGCCGCCTGCCGCAGCCGCGTGGGCGTCGTGCTGCAGGACGACCAGCTGTTCGTCGGCACGCTCGAGGACAACATCAGCTTCTTCGACCCGGCGCACGACGCCGAGCGGGTGCGCGAGTGCGCGCGCCTGGCCGGCATCGCCGCCGACATCGAGGCGATGCCG
>CALGWX010000239.1 GCA_937936215.1 uncultured Burkholderiaceae bacterium
GCCGAGGATCGCCGCCATGGCGCCGCTGCCCGCCGCAACGGCCTCCTGCATCGCGCGGGCGCGGAACCGCACCAGGCGCAGCGCCGCATCCAACGGCAACGCGCCCGCGGCGGTGAGCGCGCTGTACTCACCGAGGCTGTGGCCGGCCATCACCGCCGGCTCGGGCCCGCCAGCGGCGCGCCAGGCCCGGTAGATCGCCACGCCCGCGGCCAGCATCGCCGGCTGCGTGTTGACGGTCAGGCTCAGTTGCTCGGCCGGCCCGCGGGCGATCAGGCCCGTGAGATCCTCGCCCAGGGCGGCGTCGGCGGTGGCCAGCACGGCCTGCACTTCCGGATCGGCCCCGAAGGCGTCGAGCATGCCGACCGACTGCGAGCCCTGGCCCGGAAATACGAAGGCGATCTTCTTCATCGGCGTTGTTCTTCGAAGGTCTAGAAGCGCAGCAGCACCGAGCCCCAGGTGAAGCCCCCGCCGACGCCCTGCAGCAGGACGCGCTGGCCGGGCTGGATGCGACCGTCGCGCACCGCGACGTCCAGGGCCAGCGGCACGGAAGCTGCCGACGTGTTGCCATGCTGGTCGACGGTCACGATGACCTTCGACTCCGGCAGGCCGAGCTTGCGTGCGGTCGCGCTCAGGATGCGGACATTCGCCTGATGCGGGATCACCCAGTCGATGTCGCCGACGCTCATGCCCGCATCTGCGAGCACCTCGCGCGCCGAGGCATCCAGCACGTTGACGGCCAGCTTGAACACCGCCTGGCCGTCCATTCTCAAGAAAGGATCGCCCTGCAACTGCCCCTGCACGACGCGCCCGGCCGTGCACAGGATGCGCGCCTGCGAGCCGTCGGCGCGCAGCCGCGCCGCCAGGATGCCGGGCTCGGTCGCCGCCTCCAGCACGACCGCGCCGGCGCCGTCGCCAAACAGAACGCAGGTCGTGCGATCGTGCCAGTCGAGGATGCGCGAGAAGACCTCGGCGCCGATGACGAGCGCGCGGCGGTACACGCCGGTGCGGATCATCGCGTCGGCCACGGCCAGCCCGTAGACGAAGCCGCTGCACACCGCCTGCACGTCGAAGGCGGCGGCGCCGGGAGCGCCCAGTTCGTCCTGCACCAGGCAGGCGGTGCTGGGAAAGATCTGATCCGGCGTCGAGGTGGCCAGCACGATCAGGTCGATGGCCGCTGCATCCACGTTCGCCGCCGCCAGCGCGGCCCGCGCCGCCGCGGCGCCCAGCGCCGACGTCGACTGCGACGGGTCGGCCAGGTAGCGCTGGCGGATGCCGGTGCGGGCGACGATCCACTCGTCCGAGGTCTCCACACCGCGCTCGGCCAGCTGCCGCGCGAGCTCTTCGTTGCTCACCGCGCGCCCCGGCAGGATGCCGCCGGTGCCGGTGATGCGCGACCAGATGCGCTCGCCGGCCATCATCGCTGCGCCAGGCGGCGCCGATCGCGCTGCGGCTCGCTCATGCCGCCACGGCGCGCCGATGCTCGCGCTCCAGTTGCGCCACGAAGGGCTGCATCGCCGCCACCGTGCGCTCCAGCAGCCGGTGCCGGACCGCCTCGTAGGCGACGCCGATCGCGTGGCCAAAGGCCTCGACGTCGGCCGAGCCGTGGCTCTTGATCACGACGCCGCGCAGGCCGAGAAGGCTGGCGCCGTTGTAGCGGCGGTGGTCGACGCGGCGGCGGAACCGCTGCAACACCGGATAGGCCAGCAGCGCGGCGGCCTTCGTCAGCGCGTTGCGCGTGAACTCCTCGCGCACCATGGTGGCCAGCATCTGCGCCAGGCCCTCGGAAGTCTTCAGCGCCACGTTGCCGACGAAGCCGTCGCAGACGATGACATCGGCGGTGCCGAGGTAGATGTCGTCGCCCTCGACGTTGCCTAGGAAATTCAGGGGGCTGGCGCGCAGCAGTTCGGCGGCGCGCTTGACCACCTCGTTGCCCTTGATGATCTCCTCGCCGACGTTCAGAAGGCCGATGCTCGGCCGCTCCTTTTCCTGCACGGCAGCCACCAGCGCCGCGCCGAGGATGGCGAACTCGAACAGGTGCTCGGCGGTGCAGTCCACATTGGCGCCCAAGTCGAGCATCGTCGTGACCCCGCCCTTGACGTTCGGCAGCACGGTGGCGATCGCCGGGCGGTCGATGCCCTCGAGCGTCTTGAGCACGAAGCGCGAGATTGCCATCAAGGCGCCGGTATTGCCGGCGCTCAGGCAGGCATCGGCCTGGCCGTCCTTGACGAGGCTGACGGCGACGCGCATTGACGAGTTGCGCTTGCCACGCAGGGCGAGTGCCGGCGGGTCGTCCATGGCGACGACCTCGTCCGCGTGCACGATTTCGACGCGCCCGGACGCGGCGCCGCGCTTGGCAAGTAGCGGCTCGAGGTCGGGCCGACGTCCGACCAGCAGCAGGCGCGCGTCGGCGCGCGCGCCGATGAAGGCGAGCGCCGCGGGAACGGTCACCGTCGGGCCATGGTCGCCGCCCATGGCATCGATGGCGATGCGAACGGTCATCGCTCAGGCCACCGGTGCGAAAGCCCGCGGCCGCGGCAGGCGGCCCGCCGGACTACTCGTCGTTCTTGGTCGCGACGACCTTCTTGCCGCGATAGAAGCCGTTGGGGCTGATGTGGTGGCGGCGGTGCGTCTCGCCGGTGGTGGGCTCCGACGCCAGCGGCGGATTGCTGAGGAAGTCGTGGGCGCGGCGCATGTTGCGCTTCGACGGGGAACGCTTGTTCTGTTGGACGGCCATGGCGAGTCTCCCCGAGGGGAATCCGAAATCAAAATAGCCGCTAATTGTAGCCGAGGCGCCGGAGCCAGCCGCCCCGCATCAGTGGCCGCGCTTCTTCAGGGCCGCCAGCACACCGAACGGCTGCCGGGAGTCTCCGCTGCCGGCGCTCTCCTCCGTCAGGGGCAAATCCGGCCGGCACGCCGCGTGGCGGGGCGAGATCGGCAGCGCCAGGATCGCCTGGTCCTCCACCAGGGCGGACACATCGAAGCGCGACGAGCCGAGCAGCGGCTCTTCGGGCGCCTCGTCGATCGGCAGCGCCGCGAGTTCCCGCTCCTCGGCCACGAAAAAGAACTGCACCGACTCCGCGATCTTCAACTGCACCGCCTCGCCGCAGCGATCGCAGCGGGCGCGCACCGAGCCCTCGACTTCGAGCCGCGCCGCGGGCCGGCCTCGCTCGTCGGTCATCCCGCTCAGCCGGTAGCGCAGCGCGCCCTCGGCGTCGAGCAGCGGTTCGGCAAGCCGTGGCGCCTCGCGCAACGGCAGTTCGCCTTCGATCGTCCCGGCCAGCCGGGCAAGCTCCCAAACGTCACAGATCTTCATCGTCATGCCGTACCGGCGGCGGCCCCCATCGCTACACTGGGCCTCGGTGCCCGCGCGCGATGCCCGCCTCGATGCCGCCGATCGTACTCGCCTCCACCTCGCCGTACCGCCGCCAGCTGCTGCAGCGCCTGCAACTGCCGTTCGAGGTCTGCGCCCCGCACGTCGATGAAACGGCGCGGCCAGGCGAAACCCCGCGCGACACCGCCTGCCGCCTGGCGCTGGCCAAGGCGGCGGCCGTCGCCGCCGAGCGGCCCGGCACGCTCGTCATCGGTTCGGACCAGGTCGCCGATGTCGACGGCGAGGCACTGTCCAAGCCCGGCTCGCATGAGGCGGCGCTGGAGCAACTGACCCGCATGCAGGGCCGCGAGGTCGTCTTCCACACCGCGGTGGCGGTGGTTGATCCGGCCGGCGGAAGGCAGGTCGACGACGTGCCGACCACGGTGCGCTTCCGTCGCCTTCCGGCGGCGCAGCTCGACGCCTATCTTCGGGCCGAGCGCCCCTACGACTGCGCCGGCGCCGCCAAGATCGAGTCGCTCGGCATCACGCTCGTCGAGTCGGTGCGGTCGGAGGACCCGACGGCGCTAATCGGCCTGCCGCTGATTCACCTGACCACCATGCTCGCCGCCTGTGGCGTGACGCTGCCGGCGCCATGAGCCCCGCGCCTGGCGCGCTGCTGCTCGTGCCGACGCTGCTCGGCGAAACACCGCCCGAGCGCGTCCTGCCCGCCGAGACGCTCGCCACGGCGCGCGCCACGCGCCGCTTTCTCGCCGAGAACGCGCGCAGCGCGCGCGCTTTCCTCAAGGCGATCGCGCATCCGCAGCCGATAGCGACGCTCGCCATCGTCGAGATCGGCCACGCGCCCGACCCGGCCCGCTTCGACCAGTGGCTGCAACCGGCGCTGGCCGGCGAGGACATCGCCTTGTTGTCGGAGGCGGGCTGCCCGGCG
>CALGWX010000240.1 GCA_937936215.1 uncultured Burkholderiaceae bacterium
GGCCAACAAAAAGCCCCGCCAAGGCGGGGCTTTGTTGTTGCCATCGGCGCCGCTCAGAGCTTCTGCGCCGCCATGAAGTTGTCGAACTCGCGCTCGGTGACGCGGAACCACAGCACCTGGTCGGCGCGGAACTTCGACCAGTCCTCGAAGACCTTCTTCCAGTTGGCGTTCTTGGCGTTCAGTTCGGCGTAGACGTCCTGCGAGGCCTTGAAGGCGGCGTCCATGATCGGCCGCGGCATCGGCCGCAGTTTGGCGCCTGCGCCGACCAGCCGTTTCAGGGCGTCCGGGTTACGCGCGTCGTAGCGGGCCTGCATCACCACGTGGGCATGCGAGGCGGCAGCCGCCACCGCCCCCTTCATGTCCGCGGGCAGAGCCTCCCACGCCTTGCTGTTGACGTACAGCGACAGCTGCGGGCCACCCTCCCACCAGCCGGGGTAGTAATAGAACGGCGCCACCTTCACGAAGCCGAGCTTCTCGTCGTCGTACGGGCCGACCCACTCCGTTGCGTCGATGGTGCCCTTTTCCAGTGCCGGGTAGATCTCGCCGCCCGGGATGTTCTGCGGCACCATGCCCAACACCTGGATGATCCGGCCGCCAAAGCCGCCGATGCGCATCTTCATGCCCTTGACTTCATCCAGCGACTTGAACTCCTTGCGGTACCAGCCGCCCATTTGCGCGCCGGTATTGCCCATCGGGAAATTAACGATGTTGTACTGCGCGTAGAACTCGCGCAGCAGCTTCATGCCGTTGCCTTCGTACATCCACGCCGTCTGCTGGCGGGAGTTCAGGCCGAACGGCACCGCGCAGTCGAGCGCGAAGGTCTCGTCCTTACCGAAGAAGTAGTACGGGGCCGTGTGGGCGCACTCGACGGTCCCGTTCTGGATCGCATCGACGACGCCGAAGGCCGGCACCAGTTCGCCGGCCGGATGCACCGAAATGTTCAGGCGGCCGCCAGTGGCGTCGGCCACCGCCTTGGAGAACACCTCCGCGGCGCCGTAGATGGTGTCCAGCGCCTTGGGAAAACTGGAGGCGAGGCGCCAGCGGATCTGCTGCTGGGCATGTACGGCCGGGGCCGCGACGACCGCCGCGGTGGCTGCAGCGCCAGCCGTGACCTTGCGAATGAATGAGCGACGTTCCATGTTGTCTCCTCGGGGGCTGATCCTCAGTTGCAATGCAGCGAGTTCGGCCGCCGCGGAGCACGCCCGGGCCGCCTGAACGACGCGGATTCTAGTCCCGCGCCGACGCGGCGAGCGGGGTTTTCCCGGCGCCCAGCGCTAGGCGCCGCCGACGGTCATGCCCTCGATCAGCACCGAGCCGGCGATGCGTCCGCCGCGCTGCACGCGGTCGGCGCCGACCGCCACCACCTGCCGGAACATCTCGCGCAGGTTGCCGGCGATGGTGATCTGCTCGACCGGGTAGGCGATCTCGCCGCGGCTGACCCAGAAGCCGCTGGCGCCGCGCGAATAGTCGCCGGTGACGTAGTTGACGCCCTGGCCGATCAGCTCGGTGACCAGCAGCCCGGTGCCAAGCTTGCGCAGCATGGCCTCGAAGTCGTCGCCCGGCTGCGTCAGCGTCGAGCGCAACTCCAGGTTGTAGGCGCCGCCGGCGTTACCGGTGCTCTTCATGCCCAGCTTGCGCGCCGAGTAGGTCGACAGGAAATAGCCGCGCAGCACGCCGTTTTCGACCACGTCGCGCTTCAGTCCGCGTACGCCCTCCTCGTCGAAGGCGCCGGAGCCAATGCCGCGCGGCACATAAGGGTCCTCGTGGATCGACACGTGCTCGGCGAACAACGGCTTGTCCAGCGCGTCGACCAGGAACGACGCCTTGCGGTACAGCGAGCCGCCGCTGGCGGCCTGCACGAACGCCCCCAGCAGCCCGCAGGCGAGCGGCGCCTCGAACAGCACCGGCACCTTGCGCGTGCGCAGCCGCCGCGCCGACAGCCGCGCCAGCGCCCGCCGCGCCGCGTAGTCGCCGATGGCCCGCGGCGAGGCAAGCTCCGTTGCCACCCGCGAGGCGCTGTACCAGTCGTCGCGCTGCATGCCGTTGGCGTCCTGCGCGATCGGCGACACCGACAGCGAGTGCCGCGAGTACGGAAAGCCGGCACAGAAGCCGCGCGTGTTGGCGAGGATGAAGTGGCCGGACGACGTGTAGACGTTGGCGCCCTCGGAGTTGACGATCTGCGGGCTGACGGCGAAGGCGGCCTCCTCGGCCTGCCGCGCCAGCTCGATCGCCTGCTCGACCTGAAGGTCCCAGGGATGGAATAGGTCGAGGTCGCGCGGAGACCGCTCGAAGGTGTCGTCGTCGGGCAGGCCGGCGGCCGGGTCCTCGGCGGTGAAGCGGGCGATGTTGTAGGCGGCCTCGACGGCCTGCCGCACCGCCGCCGGCGTGAAGTCGGAGGTCGACGCGTTGCCGCGCCGGGCGCCAACGTACACCGTGACGCCGAGCCCCTTGTCGCGCGTGTGCTCGATCGTTTCGACCTGCATGCGACGCGTGCTTACCGACAGCCCGACCGACTCGCTGATGTCGGCCACCGCGTCGCTGGCGCCGAGTTCGCGCGCGATGTCCAGCGCCTGGCATGCGACGGCACGGAGTTGGTCGTCGGAAAGCGCGAACAGTGGGGTCATCGGGGCGGGAAGGCGGGTGGATGCGCCAGCAGCGGCGCCGGGATCGCTGGCTATGATAGCCAGCGATGGTTCGCCTCCCCTCCCAACCCACCGACGAAGCGGTCGAGCGGCCGAGCAAGTCGCAGCGCAAGCGCGAGATGACGGCGCTGCAGGCGCTCGGCGAATCGCTGCTGGAACTGCCGCCACCGCTGCTGGCGCGCATCGATTTGCCGGAACGCCTGCGCGAGGCGCTGGCGGAAATGAGCCGGATCAGCACCCACGAGGGCCGGCGGCGGCAGGCGCAGTACATCGGCCGGCTGATGCGCGACGTCGACCCCGAGCCGCTGCGCGCCGCCATCGAGATGGCGCGCGGCGAGTCGCGGCAGGCGGTGGCGCTGATGCACCGCTGCGAGCGGCTGCGCGAGCAGCTGATCGCGGATGACGCGGCGCTGGCCGGCGTCGTGGCGCAACTGCCCGGCGCCGACGTGCAGGCGCTTCGAGCGCTGATTCGCGCCGCGCGCCGCGAGCAGCGGGAGGGCCGGCCGCCGAAACATGCGCGCCAGCTCTATCGCTGGCTGCACGAGCAGTTTCTCCACGCGGGGAATCCATGAGGGCCAAGCGCAGTCATCCCGACGAGCTGATCGTCGGCCTGGTTTCGATCTCCGACCGCGCCTCGCAGGGCGCGTACGAGGACAAGGGGCTGCCCGGGCTGCGCGAGTGGCTGGCCCGGGCGATGGCGACGCCGTGGCAGCACCACGACCGGCTGATTCCCGACGAACGCGCGGTCATCGAGGCCACGCTGATCGAACTCGTCGACGAGGTCGGCTGCGACCTCGTGCTGACCACCGGCGGCACCGGGCCGGCGCGGCGCGACGTGACGCCCGAGGCCACGCTGGCCGTTGCCACCCGGGAGATGCCCGGCTTCGGCGAACAGATGCGGCGCATCTCGCTGGCGTTCGTGCCGACGGCCATCCTGTCGCGGCAGGTGGCCGTGCTGCGCGAGACCGCCGACCACGCGGCGCTGATCATCAACCTGCCCGGCCAACCGAAGGCCATCGCCGAGACGCTCGAAGGGCTGAAGGATGCCGACGGCAAGGCGGTGCAGCCGGGCATCTTCGCCGCCGTGCCGTATTGCATCGACCTGATCGGCGGCCCCTACATCGAGACGCACGAGGCGGTGGTCAAGAGCTTCCGCCCGAAGTCGGCACTGCGGCCGCGCCGCGACTGACCGGCGAAGGCGGCGCCGTGCTCGAGTTCATCGAATTGACCACCGGCGCGGCGCCGGCCGGCGCCGTGATCTGGCT
>CALGWX010000241.1 GCA_937936215.1 uncultured Burkholderiaceae bacterium
CCGGGCGCAAGGAACACGAGGGGTGGGCGCAGACGAGATCCGCGACGCGGTGCTGGCGGCGATCGCCGCGGTCGCGCCGGAGGCGGACGTGCGCCAACTGCGCGGTGACCAGCCGCTGCGCGAGCAGATCGATCTCGACTCGATCGACTGGATCAACGTGCTCGCTGGCGTGCAGCAGCGGCTGGGGATCGCGATCCCGGATGCCGACGCGGCGCGGCTGGCCACGCTCGACGATTGGGTCGCGTATCTGGCGGCGGCGCCGCGCCTTGGCGAGGCGCCCGCGGGCGGCGAGTTGCCGCACCGGCGCATCACGGTCAACGGCACGGCGGTCACCTTGCGGCCGCTGCGCCGCGAAGACCTGCCGCTGGAAGCCGATTTCGTCCGCCACCTTTCGCCCGACAGCCGCTACGAGCGCTTCATGGTGACGGTGGCCGAGCTGCCGGAGGCCAAGCTCCGCTACCTGACCGACGTCGACCAGATGCGCCACGTGGCGCTGGTGGCCACGGTGCCGCGCGACGGGAGCGAGGCCATCGCCGGCGTCGCCCGCTACATCGTCGACGCCGCCGGCAGCGGCTGCGAGTTCGCGATCGCGCTCGACGATGGCTGGCACGGCACCGGGCTCGCCGGCCTGCTGATGCACGCGCTGATCGCCCTCGCCCGTGCGCGCGGCCTGCGAACGATGGAAGGCTTCGTGCTGGCCAGCAACACGCGGATGCTGCGCTTCGCCCGCGGCCTAGGCTTCCGCGCCGAGCGCCACCCGCAGGAGCGCGACACCGTCCGCGTCGTGCTCGCGCTTTGACGGCTCCGCAGCCGCGCCCTCGGCCGCCCAGACGCCCGGCGCTGCGATCGCTCGCCGCCTCAGCCGCCCAGCGGCGCAAGCGGCTCCAGCCGCGCCGTGAAGTGCCTCAGCACCGGCGCCTGCTCGACGATGCGGTAGCCGGTCAGCTCGCGCTTCTGCTCGGCCACGGCGACGATCACCTCGGCGAGATAGTCCACGTGGCTCTGGGTGTAGACGCGGCGCGGGAACGCGAGCCGCACGAGATCGGTCTCCGCCAGCCGCTCGCTGCCGTCCGGCTGGCGGCCGAACATCACCGAGCCGATCTCCACCCCGCGCACGCCGCCGACCAGGTACAGCGCGTTGTTCAGCGCCCAGCCCGGGTAATGCGCCGCCGGCAGGTGCGAAAGCAGCGCGCTGGCGTTCAGGTAGACGGCGTGGCCGCCGGTGGGCTGCACGATCGGGATGCCGGCGGCGACGAGCTTCTCGCCGAGGTACTCGATCGAGCGGATGCGGTAGCGCAGGTACTCCTCGTCGAGCGCCTCGTACAGGCCCAGGGCCACCGCTTCGAGGTCGTAGCCGGCCATGCCGCCGTAGGTGGGAAAGCCCTCGGTCAGGATCTCCAGGTTGCGGCAGCGGGCGGCGAGCGCGTCGTCGTTCAGCGCCAAAAAGCCGCCGATGTTGGCCATGCCGTCCTTCTTGGCGCTCATCGTGCAGGCGTCGGCCAGCGCGAACATCTCGCGCGCGATGTCGATCGGCGCCCGGTCGCCGTAACCCGGCTCGCGCGTCTTGACGAACCACGCGTTCTCGGCAAAGCGGCAGGCGTCGATGATGAACGGCACCCGGTGCGCGCGCGCGATCTCGCTGGCGGCGCGCAGATTGGCCATCGACACCGGCTGGCCGCCGCAGGCGTTATTGGTCACCGTCATCATCACGGCTGGCACCGTGCCCGGCGACGCCTCGGCCAGCACGCGCCGCAGCGCTTCGAGGTCGATGTTGCCCTTGAACGGGTGCCGCGCCGTGATGTCGCGCGCCTCGGCGCACGGCAGGTCGAGCGCGCGGGCGCCGCGGTTCTCGACATGCGCGCGCGTGGTGTCGAAGTGGGCATTGCTCGGGATCACGTCGCCTGGCTTGGCGATGCATGAGAACAGGATGTGCTCGGCGGCGCGCCCCTGGTGCGTCGGGATGACGTGTTTGAACCCGGTGATGTCGCGCACCGCCGCCTCGAAGCGGTAGAACGATGCCGCGCCGGCGTAGCTCTCGTCGCTGGCGATCATCGCCGCCCACTGCCTTGAGGACATCGCGCCGGTGCCGCTGTCGGTCAGCAGGTCGATCAGGACGTCCTCGGCGCGCAGCTGGAACGGGTTCCAGCCCGCCGCCGCCAGCGCCTGCCGGCGCTGCGCGAAGGTCGTCATGCGGATCGGCTCCACCGAGCGGATCCGGAACGGTTCGATGATCGACTTCGGTTGCAGCGGCTTCATCGTGCGGCGCGGTGGCGGTCAACGCGCCGCAGTGTGCACCCCCGAGCGGTGGCGGCAAAGCGCTAACGGATCGCCGCGGCCGCGGCAGCGCATCGACGCCGCTGGCGCGGACCGCGGCCGAGGCCGGCAGCCGCATCCTCGCACCGCCTGCACCGCCGGGCGCGGCGCGGCCACCTGCGCGCCGTCAATCGGCGGCGAGCTTCTTCTGCAGTTCCTTGACCAGGTCCTCTTCCGCGTGCAGCGGCGAGGTCTCGCGCTTGGTGGCGGCAATGGCCTGCCGCAGTTCGGACAGGTAGGAGCCGAGGATCTTCTTCAGCAGTTCGCGCTCGGCCACGCTCAGTTCGATCGTCATGGTCCGCTTCCCTCCCGGCTTCGCCGGCGTGCCGCCGACTCGTCGCGAACCCATCATTGCGCGCAACCGCCGGCGTTCGTTGACGGCCATCAACGGCGGCGGTCACTCGGCGCGCAGCGCCTCGACCGGATCGAGCCGCGCCGCGCGCAACGCCGGCAGCACGCCGGCCACCAGCCCGCTCAGCGCGCTGGCCACCACCGCCAGCGCCGCATAGCCGAGCGGCGTGCGCACCGGCAGCGCCGGCACGGCCACGTTGAGCAACTGCGCCAGCCCGAAGCCGACCGCCAGCCCCATCAGGCCGCCG
>CALGWX010000242.1 GCA_937936215.1 uncultured Burkholderiaceae bacterium
CCAGCGGATGCTTGAAGCGGCCGTGCACCGAGTCGTACTTGATCTGATAGGCGAAGTAATCGGCGTCGGTCGAGATGTCGACCACGCCGACGACGTCGATCTCCTTGCCGAGCAGACCCTGGTCGCACAGGGCCTGGAACACCAGCCGGCCGATACGGCCGAAACCATTGATCCCCACTTTGATTGCCATCGTGAACCTCCTTCCGAGAAGCGCAGACGACAGTCTATTTCAGCCCCTGCGCCCTGACCGCGCGGCAAGCGGCGGCCTGCCAAGAAAATGAGCCTCGTTTGATTCGCCTCATCACGCGCCTGCGGGGCGGCAGGCCGCCGGTCGCCGGCGTGCCCGGCAGGGCTTTGGGGTCACGCGAGGATGGGCCGCCGCGGCGGCCGCCGGCGAATCCGCCCTGACTTCGCCCCGTCCTGGTGTGGCGCCCGGCCCCGCCGTGGCGCGGCGAGCGGCGCCTCAAAAAAGCCGCTAGCGGCCGAACCGCTCGTCGATCGCGCGGGCGCGGAAGTCGAAGATCCGCTCGACGTAATCGGCCACCCGCGCGCCGCCGGCGAGCCGCCCCAGCCAGCCCGCAGGCAACTGGTAGCGGACGGTGTCGCGCATCAGCGTGCCGTCGCCCAACGGCTCAAAGTCGTGGGTGTGGTGCCAAAGGCGATAGGGCCCCTTCACCTGCCGGTCGACGAAGCGGCGCGGCGGGTCCCAGGCGTCGATGCGGCTCTGCCAGCGGATCGGCACACCATCGAGCTTCAGCCGGTAGTCGATGAGCGTGCCGGCGCCAATGTCGCGGCTGGACTGGCCGCGGACGTGGAAGTGCAGGAACGGCGGCGTGATCGCCTCCAGGTTGTGCGCGTCGCAGAAGAACGGCCACAGTGCCTGCGGCGGTTGCGGCAGCCACTGCTCCCACACCCGCAGGTAGGTGCCGTCGCGCAGCGGCGTGACGAGGTCGGCCAGCGCCTCGGCCAGGGTCGCGAACCGGAACCGGTAGCCGGAGGCCAGCGTCGCGGCCGGCTCCAGCCGGGTACTGCCAAGCACGATCGACGCCTTCTCGCCGAACATCAGCCGGATCGCCGCCGGCGGCGCCGGCAGGTTCTCAATCACGCCCAGGGCGCCGGCGAGCGCGGCGGTGAACTCGGCGTTGGTGACCGGCCGCGGCGCCGTGCCCTCCAGCAGGCTGGTGTCGGCGCGATCGAGCGCATGCACGAACAGGCCGACGATGTCGTCGAGGTGGATCCAGCTCATCCACTGCCGCCCGCTGCCCAGGCGCCCGGCCGCGGACAGGCGAAACAGCGGCAGCATCTCCGCCAGCGCGCCGCCCTCGCGCGCCAGCACGATGCCGGTGCGCACCACCGGCACGCGCATCTCGGGGCGGCGCTCGAGCAGCGGCTGCAGTTCCGCCTCCCACTGCTCGACGACGTCGGCGAGAAAGCCCTCGCCCTTGGGGCTGTCCGCGGTCAGGCGCTCGTCGCCGCGGTCGCCGTAATAGCCGCTCGCCGAGCCGTGCACGAACGCCTGCACGCGTCGGCCGTGCGCGAGCACCGCCTCCACCAGCCGCCGCGTGCCCTGCGCGCGCGACGCCCGGATCAGCGCCTTCTTGGCGGCGGTCCAGCGCCCCTCAGCCACCGGCTCGCCGGCCAGGTGGACGACCGCCTCGACGCCGCGCAGCGCCTCGGCAGGCACGTCGCGGGTGTGGTCCCACGTAAAGCAGGCGGCCGGAAAGGGCAGTCGCCGGCGCGCCGCCTCGGAGTCCCGCACCAGGCACACCAGCGCATCGCCGCGACGCGCCAGATGCTTGCCGACTTCGCGGCCGATGAGCCCGGTGGCGCCGGTCAGCAGGATGCGCATCGACGCCCCGTCACGCCGCCTTGGTGCGGCCGCCACAGCCGCCGCAGCGCAGTGCCGTTCATCGCGCTGGGTCGCCGGCCACCGCGTTTTCGTCCGCCCGCGGCCGCGCCGCCGCGCGCGCCGAGGCAAAGCCCGGCCGCCAGATGCCGAAGGCGATCGCCGCCAGGCAAAGCAGCAGCGCGACCGAGGCGCCGCCGCGCTCCATCCGCACGAAGCGCGCCAGCTCCGCCATCGCCTCAGCGCCAATCGCACCGTGGGCGGCGATCAGCGCGAGCTCGCGGGCGGCGGGATCGACCAGCGTGATCACGGCCTTGACCAGCAGCAGGCCGATCAGCGCCTTGGCCCACACCCACCCCGCCGACATGAAGGTCGCGTTCAGCGACATCAGCAGCAGGCCGGTCAGCACCACCACCGCCATCGACGGCGTCGTGACCCAACGCGCGATGTCCGCCATCAGCTGCCGCGCCTCGATCGTCGCCGCGTCGGCCGGCGCGAGTCCGGCATAGCGATAGGCGATCGCCAGCTGCAGCAGCAGCGCGCCGACCAGGACGGCGGTGGCGACGGTGTGGACGAACTTCAACGACTTTCTCATGCGGCAACTCCGCGGGGCCCGCGATCTTCCGGCATCGCAGAGCCCACCGGCAACAGGGGCTCTCGGCGCATCGGCGGCAGCCGTGCCAGGCACCGCATGCGGAGAAACGAAGAAGCGTCGGGGCCTATGCGACACGCGACTGGCACAATGAAACCATGTGGTGGCTGGCGCACGGCGAGCACGACGTGCCTGCGGGCGCGCAGTGGCTGTCACCACGCGAGCAGGCGTTGCTCGCCGGCATTCGCTACACCAAGCGCCATGTCGAGTTCCTGACCCGCCGCTACGCCGCCAAGCGGGCGCTGGCCACGGTGCTCGGCCGCGACGGCACGGCTGACGAACTGGCGCGCATCGAGGTCCGCAACTACCCCGGCGGCGCGCCCTACGTCACCCTCGACGGGCAGGCTACCGCCATCGAACTGTCCCTGAGCGACCGCGCCGGCTGGGCGGTCTGCCTCGTCGGTGCACCGGGGACGGCGCTGGGGCCGCTGGGGATCGACCTCGAGATCGTCGAGCCGAGAAGCCGCGGCTTCGTCGAGGACTTCTTCACCGCCGCCGAGCGCGATGCGGTGCTGGCGCTGCCGGAAGGCGAGGCCCGTGACGAGGCGGCCAACCTCATCTGGTCGGCCAAGGAAGCGGCGCTGAAGGTGATGAAGGTCGGCCTGCGCGCCGACACGCGGGAAGTCGAGGTTTCTCTCGACGGCATGCGCCGCGCCGACGGCTGGACCTCGATGACCGTGACGGCACGCGGCGGTGCGGTGTTTCCCGGCTGGTGGCGACGCGACGGCCTCTTTCTGCTCACGATTGCCGGCACCGCGAGGCGCGAACCGCCGGCACTGCTCGCCGGCGGCGGCCTGGCCACGGCCAAGCCGACGCACTCGTGGCTGTCGCGGCCGATGCGTTGACCGCGCGCTTGCCGACGAAGCGCACGGGCAGCCTGTGGCGTCGACGCGGAGCATGCCGAGGCCGGCTTCAGGGGCAGGTCGAGGGTCCATTCGCGAACTCTCCACTTTTGCCTCGCCGCGGAGATGCTCAGCGCACGTACCGAGCCAGCCCCCGCTCGAGCGCGTCGATGACGTACGGCCGCAGCTCGTGCGCCTTGATGATGCGATCGACCGAGCCCACCCGCAGCGCCCGCTCGACGTTG
>CALGWX010000243.1 GCA_937936215.1 uncultured Burkholderiaceae bacterium
GGCTGAAGACGGTCGCCGTGCGGCACGGGTGACGGTGCGGATCCGCGCGGTCACCGCCGCCGATGCCGAGGCGTGGCTGGCGCTGCGCGCGCGCCTGTGGCCGCTGACGCCCATCGATGAACACCGCCGCGAGATCGCGCAGCAGCTGGCGCAGCCGGAACGCTACTGCGCGCTGCTCGCCTGCAGCGAGGCAGGCGGTGCGGTCGGCTTTGCCGAGGCGTCGCTGCGCGCCGACCACGTCAACGGCTGCGACACGTCGCCGGTGGCGTTCCTCGAAGGCATCTACTGCGAACCCGGGTCGCGCCGACGCGGCGTGGCCCGCGGTCTCGTCGCCGCGGTGGAACGCTGGGCCGTCGCGCACGGCTGCCGCGAACTGGCCTCTGATGCGCAGGTCGAGCACGCCGCCAGCCACGACTTCCATCGCGCCATCGGCTTCGCCGAGACCGAGCGCGTGGTGTTTTTTCGCAAGGAGCTGAAATGAGCCTAGGCAGGCTGCAGGGGAAGGTGGCTGTCGTCACGGGGGCCGCCTCGGGTTTCGGGCAAGGCATCGCCGAGCGCTTCGCCGAGGAGGGCTGCGCGGTGATCGTCAACGACATCGCGCGCGACGCCGGCGAGCGGGTGGCAGCGGCGATCCGCGCCCGCGGCGGGCGGGCGCAGTTCGTCTACGGCGACGTGTCGAAGTCGGCCGACGTGGCGCGGCTGCTGCCGGCGGCGCTGGAGCACTTTGGCGGCCTGCACATCGTCGTCAACAACGCCGGCACCACGCACCGCAACCGGCCGCTGCTCGAAGTGGGCGAGGAGGAGTTCGACCGCATCTACGCCGTCAACGTCAAGAGCATCTACCTGACCGCGCAGCACATCGTGCCGCACTTCCGCCGGGCCGGCGGCGGCGTGTTCGTCAACGTCGCCTCCACGGCCGGGGTGCGGCCGCGGCCAGGACTGGTCTGGTACAACGGCACCAAGGGCGCGGTGATCGTCACCAGCAAGGGCATGGCGGCCGAACTCGGCCCGGACAAGATCCGCGTCAACTGCGTCAACCCGGTGATCGGCGAGACGGGGCTGCTCGAGCAGTTCATGGGCGCGCCGGACACGCCGGAAAACCGCGCCCGCTTCCTGGCCACGATCCCCCTTGGGCGGATGTCGAGGCCGGCGGACGTGGCCAACGCCTGCCTGTTCCTCGCCTCCGACGAGGCGGAGTTCATCACCGGCGCCTGCCTCGAAGTCGACGGCGGCCGCTGCGTCTGAGGCGACGCGGCGCCGGCCGGCGTCAAGTGGCCTCCCGCGGCGCCAGCCGCAGGCCGACGCGGCGGACGTGGCCGCCGCTCGCCTGCCGCACCGACAGCGTCACCCGGCCGAGCGCGACGCGGTCGCCCACCGCGGGCCGGCCGTGCAGCCGCGCGCGCAGGAACTGGCCGACCGTGTCCGACGGCGTCGCATCGGCGGGAATCTCGACGCCGTAGTAGTCGCGCAGGTCGGCGAGCGTGGTGTCGGCGTCGAGCGAGAACTCCTGCGCCAGCGGCGCCGGCGCGAACATCTCCTCGAGGTCGCCGACCGCGTCGTCGGGCGCCAGCATGGCCACGACGTCGCCGGCGCGCAGGCGCGGCTGGTCCAGCACCTGCCCGTCACGGACGACTTCGACGAAGCGCACGCCGACCGGCCATTCGATCTCCGCCGGCGCGCTGCCCTCGACGCGCGCGGCGGGCAGCACGCGCAGCTGCACCAGCGCATGCGGCTCACGGCTGCCCTCGATCGTTTCGCTGGCCAGGATCGCCGATCCCGGCGGCACGGTGACCCGCGCCAGCCGCGCCGCCGCCGGCAGCGTCGCCCCCTGCAGCAGCAGCGACAGCAGTACGGTGAAGAAGGTGAGGTGGAACAGCAGCGTCGCATCCGGCACGCCGGCCAGCAGCGGAAACAGCGCCAGCACGATCGGCACCGCGCCGCGCAGCCCGACCCAGGCGATGAAGGCGATCTCCCGCCACGCGTAGCGCAGCGGCGCCAGCACCGCGGCCACCGCCAGCGGCCGCGCCAGCACGATCAGGCCGATGCCGATGGCGGTCGCCGCCGGGGCGACGTCGCGCAGCGCCTCCGGATCGGTGAAGATGCCGAGGATCAGGAACATGCCGGCCTGCGCCAGCCAGGCCAGGCCGTCGCTGACGCGCAGCACGTCCTCGGTGACGTGCACGCGGCGGCGCGCCACCACCATGCCGGCGATGAAGATGGCGAGGAAGCCGCTGCCCTGCAGCAGGTTGACGATGGCGAAGATCGCCAGGCCGCCAGACTGGATCAGCAGCGCGTAGAGGCCCTCGGTCACGCGCACCCGCGCCACCACCTCGGCGAGCGCTCGGCCGAGAAGCCAGCCGCCCGCCAGGCCCACGCCCAGCTGCAAGACGAAGGTCGTCAGCAACTGCCCGAGGCCGCTGTCGGGCAGGCGCAGCAGCTCGATCAGCGCTACGGTGAGGAACACCGCCATCGGGTCGTTCAGGCCGGACTCGACCTCGAGCGTGGCGCCGACGCGCTCGTTCAGCCGCAAGCCGCCGGAGCGCAGCAGCGCGAAGACGGCGGCGGCGTCGGTCGAGCCGACGATCGCCCCCAGCAGCAGCGCGTAACGCCAGTCGAAGCCCAGCAGCAGCACCGCCAGCAGTCCCACCACCGCGGCGGTGAGCAGCACGCCCATGGTCGCAAGCAGCAGGGCGGGCGCGGCCACCATGCGGAAGGTGGCCGCGCGCGTGCGCAGCCCGCCGTCGAGCAGGATCACCGCCAGCGCCAGGTTGCCGATCAGCGCCGCCGTCTGCGGGCTGATGAATCCCGCCGGCACACCGGGCAGTTCAGTCGCGAACAGGCCCACGGCGAGGAACACCAGCAGCGCCGGCACGCCGAACCGCTGCGACAGCGCCGACAGCAGGATGGCGACGAACAGCAGCAGCCCGGCGGCGAGCAGCGTTTCGTTGATGAACTGCATGGCCGAATTGAACCATGCGGCCCACCGGCCACGTCCCGCGCCAGCCACGCAGTGCAAGGTCGTCGCTTTGCGGCGACGTCGGCGCGAATCCTTGATAAGGACGCGGCGGGCCGGGACCTCTTGCGCTTGCTCGCGCGAGCAAGCTGCGGCGCACGCCCTGCCCGCAAGCTGCAGACCACCGCCGCCATCGATACCGCGCAACGTGGCGTGCCCGCACTGATCGAGCGCGCCGCGCGCGCGATGGCTCGGCGCCTCGCCACCATCAAGGCGCAAAGGACAGCACAGAGGCGGCGGCCGCGGCGCTCGCCATCGCCCGGCGCGTCACGCCCTTCGACGCGCCGAGCCAGCGCCAGCGTGGCTACGCGACCTCGCCCTCGCCACCGCCGCGCTCGCGCGAGAAGGCGATCGCCGCCTCCTTGTAGTGCTGCCGTGCCCCGGCCTCGTCGCCGGTGGCCTCGGCGATGCGCGCCAGTGCCAGCGAGGTGTCGCCGCTGGGCTGCAGCGCCAGGCTCTGGTTCAGGTAGCCGATCGCCTTGCCCCACAGCTGCTCGCGCTCGCACAGCAGGCCGAGCGTGCGCAGCAGCGCCGCGTCGTTGGGATGCTCGGCGAGCCAGGTGCTGGCGCGCTCGATGCGCGCGCGATACGGCGGCGCGTCGATCAGGCCATAGAGCACCACCAGGCGCGGGTCCCAGTGCGCCTTCAGCGCCGCCTCGATCAGCTCGGCGGCCGCCTCGGCGCGGCCCACCGAGGCGAGCATCCGCGCCGCCTCCGCCGCCAGTTCCGGCCGTCGCAGCTCCTCGGCCGGGATGCGCTTGCACTCGGCGACCAGCTCGTCGGCGTCGAGCAGGCGGTCGGCCAGCCGGCCCCGGTACGCGGCCAGGCGGTAGCCCTGCGCGGTGGCCTCGTGCAGCGCGCGCCGCTTGCCCAGCAGCCGCACGCCCTTGAGCACCTCGTCCCAGCGGTGCGCCTGGGCGTTGACGCCGAGCGCGATGCGCGAGGCGTGGATGTGGCGGCCGAAGGTCGCCTGCAGCTCGGCCACCGCCTGCTGCGCGCGATCGGTCTCGCGCGTCTCGGTCCACATCTCGGCGCTGGAGACCAGCCGCGCCATCTGCACACCGCGGTCGGACGCCGCCTGCTGCAGCCACTGGTCGCGGCGCTCGTACTCCTGCATGCGGTGCGCCGCGCGCGCCGCCAGCAGCGCCGTGATCGCCGCGGTCTCCGGCGACGCCTGCGCATCGCGCGCCGCCCGCTCCACACGGGCGAAGCGGCCTTCGAGC
>CALGWX010000244.1 GCA_937936215.1 uncultured Burkholderiaceae bacterium
CGGCGTCAGTTCGGAGGTGCCTGGGCCGAGCGACATGGCGGCGCAGCGCGCTCGGCGCCGAGCGAGCGGAAAGTACGTCGAGTATATGCTGGCCGCGATGGAACGCCTCGATGCCGAAGGCGGCGCCAGCGGTGCGGCGCACGGGCTGTTGGCCACCGCCGCGGCCTCGCTGCGCCGCCTGCTTGCCCCCCGCTGCGCCGTCTGCGATCTGCACGCGGGCGATCCGCTGTGCGCCGGCTGCGCACGCGATTACTTCGACGCGACCGCAGCCCGCTGCCCCGCCTGCGCGCTGCGGGTGCCCTTGTTGGGCAGCCGCTGCGGTCAGTGCCTACGGGCGCCGCCGCACTTCGACGCGACGGTGGCGCTCGCCGACTACGCCCCGCCGGTGGACCGCATGGTGGCGGCGCTGAAGTTCAACGGTCGCCTGCCGCTCGCCGATGTCTTTGGTCGCCTGCTGGCGCGCGCGGCGGCGCCCATGCTGCGCGAGATCGATGCCCTGTGCGCCGTGCCGCTGGCCTTCGAGCGCCAGGCCGAGCGCGGCTTCAACCAGGCGCACGAGATCGCGCGCCGCATCGCCCGCGACAGCCAGCGCCCGCTGCGGGCCGACCTGCTGCTGCGCACCCGCCACACGGCGGCGCAGATGGAATTGCCACAGAACGAGCGGCGCCGCAACGTGCGCGGCGCCTTCGCTGCCCGCGGCAACGTGGCCGGGCTACGCGTGGCCGTGGTCGACGACGTGATGACCACCGGCGCCACGCTCGACGAGGTCGCCGCGGTCCTGAAGCGCGCCGGCGCGGCGTCCGTGCTCAACCTCGTCGTGGCGCGCACGCCGTAGTCCCATTGGGCCGGATGACCGCCGAACGCTTCCGCCCGGGCCAAGTTCGCAAGCGCCCTCGCTGCGCTGCCCGCCACGGGTGGAACAAGACTGCCACGCGCCGCCTGGCTGAAGGCGGCTCTGTGCCGCGTCCCGGCGCAACCGGCCGCGCGCGGCCCGCGTCCGCGGCGATTGGCTATGGGCTTGCGTCGGCACCGCGCGCAAGCCTGGCGACGATCGCCTGCCGCAGCGCCGCAAGCCGTTGGCGACGCTCGGCGAGGCGCTCCAGATCCGGTTCGCGCTGGCGCTCGCCCCAGATCGGCTGCGGAAAGTGGGCGTCATCGGCGAAGCGCGGGATCACGTGCCAGTGCAGGTGGGGCACCTGGTTGCCCAGGCTGGCGAGATTGACCTTCGTCGGCGCCAGCACCTCGCGCTGCGCTGATTCCACCGCCAGCACCGCGTCGAGCAGCCGCCGGCGGTCGGCCACCGGCAGGTCGGTCATCTCGCGCACGTGGGCATTGACGATCACGCGCAAAAAACCGGGGTAGTCGGGATCGTCCACCTGCACCACGCGCAGCAGCGCGTCGCGGAAAAGCACGTCGCCGCCGTCGCTGGCGCAAAGCGGGCACATCGGGTCGCTCACGGGGCGGGCTGCCTCCACGCGCGGACGATCAGGCTCGGGGCGTCATCGCCGCGGCCGGCGCGAACGCTCAGCGCGATAGCGACGCGGCTCCGCACAGCGGCGCGGGTTGCCGGCATCTGCTGGCCGGCACGCGCAGGCGTCTGACCCTCCTGACCCCGGCCGGGACTCGTCGCCCCGGCATGCCGCCCCTTCAGCACCCTTGCCGTCGCAGACGGTGACTCAGCCGGCCATCCGGCAAGCCGCTGCGCTCGACATCGGCAGCATCGCGCCACCGCCGCGCTTGCGGCGCCGCGCCCGCCGCGATCACAGCAGCACCCGCTCGATGCCGCCGCGGTTGGCGGCGGCCACGTACTGCGCCAGCCAATCGGGGCCGAGCAGGTGGCGCGCCAGTTCGACGACGATGTAGTCGGCGTCGACATTGGCATCGTCGTTGTAGCGCTTCAGGCCCTGCAGGCACGACGGGCAGGAGGTCAGCACCTTCACCTCGCCGGCGAAGCCGTCGCCGCGCAGCCTCTCCGCGCCCTGGCGAATCTCCTCCTCCTTGCGGAACCGCACCTGCGTGGACACATCCGGCCGGGTGACCGCCAGCGTGCCGCTTTCGCCGCAGCAGCGATCGTTCTTCGCGATCTTGGCCCCGTCGGCGGTGGCGATCAGCGCGTTGACGGTCTTCAGCGGCTCTTGCTGCTTCATCGGGCTGTGGCAGGGGTCGTGATACATGTAGCGGACGCCAGTCACGCCTTCGAGCTTGACGCCCTTTTCGAGCAGGTACTCGTGGATGTCGACGATGCGGCAGCCGGGGAAGATCTGCTCGAATTCGTAGCCGGCCAACTGGTCGTAGCAGGTGCCGCAAGAGACGACGACCGTCCTGATGTCGAGGTAGTTCAGCGTGTTGGCCACGCGGTGGAACAGCACCCGGTTGTCGGTGATGATCTTCTCGGCCTTGTCGAACTGGCCGCTGCCCCGCTGCGGGTAGCCGCAGCAGAGATAACCGGGCGGCAGCACCGTCTGCACGCCGACGTGCCACAGCATCGCCTGCGTGGCCAGGCCCACCTGGGAGAACAGCCGCTCCGAGCCGCAGCCGGGGAAGTAAAAGACCGCCTCGGCGTCGGCCGAGGTGGTCTGCGGGTTGCGGATGATCGGCACGTAGCGGCGGTCTTCGATGTCCAGCAGCGCGCGTGCCGTCTTGTTCGGCACTCCCGCCGGCATCTTCTTGTTGACGAAGTGGATCACCTGCGCCTTGATCGGCGGCTTGCCGGTGGAGGCGGGCGGCTGCCTCGTCTGCGCCTTCGCCGCTGGCGCCAGCAGCCGGTTGGCCAGCCGCTGCGCCTTGAAGCCCCACTCGATCATCAACGTGCGCGCCAGCTTGATCGTCTCCGGCCGAGTGGCGTTGAGGAAGAACATCGACGCCGCCGACCCGGGGTTGAAGCGCTTCTTGCCCATCCGTCGCAGCAGATCGCGCATCGCCATCGTCACGTCGCCGAAGTCGATGTCCACCGGGCACGGCGTGGCGCACTTGTGGCAGATCGTGCAGTGGCCGGCGATGTCGTCGAACTCGTCCCAGTGCCGGATCGACACGCCGCGCCGGGTCTGCTCCTCGTACAGGAACGCCTCGATCAGCAGCGAGGTGGCGAGGATCTTGTTGCGCGGCGAATAGAGCAGGTTGGCGCGCGGCACGTGGGTCGCGCACACCGGCTTGCACTTGCCGCAGCGCAGGCAGTCCTTGATCGCGTCCGACACGCTCTTGATGTCGGACTGCTGCATGATCAGCGACTCGTGCCCCATCAGGCCGAAGCTCGGCGTCCAGGCCGCTTCCAGCGTCGCGCCCGGCAGCAGCTTGCCCTTGTTGAACCGCCCCTCGGGGTCGATGCGCTGCTTGTAGGCGCGGAACTCGCGCGTTTCCTCCTCGGCGAGGAACTCCAGCTTGGTGATGCCGATGCCGTGCTCGCCGGAGATCACGCCGCCGAGGTCGCGGGCGATGGCCATGATCCGCGCCACCGTGCGGTGGGCGGTGGCCAGCATCTCGTAGTCGTCGGAGTTGACGGGGATGTTGGTGTGCACGTTGCCGTCGCCGGCGTGCATGTGCAGGGCGACGAACACGCGGCCGTGCAGCACCCGCTGGTGGATCGCCTCGCACTCGGCCAGCACCGGGGCGAACGCTGCTCCGGAGAAAATGCGCTCCAACGGCGCACGCACCTCGGTCTTCCACGAGACGCGGATCGCCCGTTCCTGCAGCAGGTCGATGAGGCGAAGCCCCGGCCGGCTGCCGGCGGCGACGTGCGTGATGCCGAGCGTGCTCAGTTGCCCCGCGGCCTGCGCGAGCGGGGTGTCGAAGTGCTCCAGCAGGTACGTCCAGCGGCGGCGGGTGAAGGCGATCAGTTCGCGCGCCGAATCGACCCGCTCGCCGACGATCTCGTCGCGCGGCTGCCGGTCGAAGTCGGGGTCGCCGGTCTTGCCGAGCGCAAACTCGGTGCCGAGGAACGCCTCCAGCGCATCCAGCAGCGCCAGCTTGTTGCGGATCGACAGCTCGATGTTGATCCGCTCGATGGCATCGGTGTAGTCGCCCATCCGCTCCAGCGGGATGACGACGTCCTCGTTCAGCTTGAAGGCATTGGTGTGGCGTGCGATGGCGGCCGTCCGGGCGCGGTCGAGCCAGAACTTCTTGCGCGCCTCGGCGCTCGCCGCAATGAAGCCCTCGCCGCTGCGCGCGTTGGCGATGCGCACCACCTCGCTGGCCGCGCGCGCCACCGCGGCGTCGTCGTCGCCGACGATGTCGCCGAGCAGCACCATCTTCGGCAGGCCGCCGCGGCGCGACTTGGTCGCGTAGCCCACGGCGCGCAGGTAGCGCTCGTCGAGGTGCTCAAGTCCTGCGAGGCGGACGCCTCGGGTGGACGCCTCGTTATCCAGGTAACGCTTGATCTCGACGATCGACGGCACCGCCTCGCGCGCCGGCCCGAAGAACTCCAGGCACACCGTGCGGATGTGCGGCGGCATCCGGTGCAGCACCCAGCGGGCGGAAGTAATAAGGCCGTCGCAGCCCTCCTTCTGGATCCCGGGCAGGCCGCCGAGGAACTTGTCGGTGACGTCCTTGCCGAGGCCGACCTTGCGGAAGCGGCGGCCCTCGATCTCCAGCCGCTCGCGGCGCAGCTCCTTCGCCCGCGCCGCCGGCTGGCGGCCGTCCTTCCACACCAGCTCGAACTTCGCCACCGCCACGTCATGGATCTTGCCGCGGTTGTGCTCGAGCCGGGTGACCTCCAGCCAGTTGCCCTCGGGGTCGACCATCCGCCACCAGGCGAGGTTGTCGAGCGCCGTGCCCCACAGCACCGCCTTCTTGCCGCCGGCGTTCATGGCGATGTTGCCGCCGATGCACGACGAGTCGGCCGAGGTCGGATCGACCGCGAACACCAGCCCGGCCGCCTCGGCCGCCTCGGCTACGCGCCGGGTGACCACGCCGGCGCCGGTGAAGATGGTCGGCACCTCGCTGTCGACGCCGGGCAGCCGCGATGCCTCGACGCTGCCGAGCCGCTGCAGCTTCTCGGTGTTGATCACCGCCGAGCGCGGCGTCAGCGGCACGCAGCTCCCGGTGTAGCCGGTGCCGCCGCCGCGCGGGATCACCGTCAGTCCGAGCTCGAAGCAGGCGCGCACCAGCGCCGGCACCTCGTCTTCCTCGTCCGGGGTGAGCACCACGAACGGGTACTCGACGCGCCAGTCGGTCGCGTCGGTGACGTGCGAGACGCGCGCGAAGGCGTCGAAGCAGACGTTGTCCGCCCGCGTGATGCGCTCGAACAGCCGCCGCGCCCGCTTGCGCAGGTCCCAGGTGGCGGAGAACTCGCGCTTGAAGTCCTCCACGCAGCGGGTGGCGGCAGCGAGCAGCATCCCCACCTTGCCGTCGCGCACCGGGTCGGCGGCATCGCGGCGCTTCTCGACCTCGGCAAGCCGGTGATGCAGCGCCTCGACCAGCAGGGCGCGCCGCTTCGGGTTCTCCAGCAGGTCTTCCTGCAGGTACGGGTTGCGGCTGACCGCCCACACGTCGCCGAGCACTTCGTAGAGCATCCGCGCGCTGCGGCCGGTGCGCCGCTCGGCGCGCAACTCGTCGAGCACCCGCCAGGCGTCGGCGCCGAGCAGGCGGATGACGATCTCGCGGTCGGAGAACGAGGTGTAGTTATAGGGGATCTCGCGCAGGCGCACGGCCTCGGCGGCGGGCGCGGCGGACCTCAGGGCTTCGGCAGGCGGGGGCGCGTTCATCGGCGGGGAAAGGTGGCTCGCGCTGGGCGGCCCAAACGCCAAAGTGTATCTGCTGCGCCGCATCAACCCCTGTACAGCGAGTAGGGTCTGCCGCCAACCGGCACCCCTTGCAAAATGCGGCAGCGCATTGGGACGGAGACCGGATGAACGCAGGCGAGCCGCTCCGCGGCGCCCCCCTGTGGTGGCTGCCGCTGGCCGCCGGGCTGCTGCCGGCGCTGGCGGTGACGGTGGCGTTCCAGCTCGCGGTGGCGCAGGGGCAGTTCGCGGCCTGCAACCCGTTCGTCGAGGGCTGCGTGTCGATCAGCCGCGCGGCGCGGCACGACCTGCCGAACATTCTGTTCCGCGCCCTGTTGCTGCCCGCGGCCACGCTGCAGGCGATCGTCTGGCTGCTGTCGCCGCGGTGGCTGCGGGCGCTGGGCGCGCCGCGCGACCGTCTGCTCGGCCTGCTGCCGTGGTTCGGCGTCATCGCCTGCGCCTTCCTGGTGCTCTA
>CALGWX010000245.1 GCA_937936215.1 uncultured Burkholderiaceae bacterium
GGCCGCGTGATGCCGGGCGCGAGATCGAAACGCGCCGCCGCAACGGCCAGCGCCCGTCGGCCGAGGCATTCTAGGAGCGCGTATCGTTCGGCCGTCATCGTCGCCCCCGCCGTGGCCGCTTCCATCGAACGCTTCTTCGCCATCTGCCCGCGCGGCCTCGAATCGCTCCTTGCCGATGAGCTTCGCGCCGTTGGCGCCGGCGAGGTCGCCGTCGACAGCGGCGGCGCGGCCTTCGCCGGCGGCATGCCGGTAGCGTACGCGGCCAATCTGCACAGCCGGCTCGCCAGCCGCGTGCTGTGGCAGGTCGGCAGCGGCGACTACCGCGACGAGGACGACGTCTACGCCTGTGCGCGTTCGGTGGCCTGGGAGCGGCACTTCGATGCCACCCAGACGCTGCGGGTCGACACCAGCGCCTCGCGCTCGCCGCTGCGCAGCGTCGACTTTGCGACGCTGCTGATCAAGGACGCGATCGTCGACCGGCTGCGCGAGGCCACCGGCGCGCGGCCCTCGATCGCCCGCGCGAGCCCCGATGTCCGCGCCTTCTGCCACCTCGACGAAAGGCGCCTGACCCTTTACCTCGACCTCTCTGGCGAGCCGCTGTTCAAGCGCGGCTGGCGCGCCGAGAAAGGCGAGGCGCCGTTGAAGGAGAACCTCGCCGCGGGCCTCCTGCTGCTGGCGGGCTGGCAGCCCGAGATGCCGCTGCTCGATCCCTTCTGCGGCAGCGGCACGATCGCCATCGAGGCGGCGCTGATGGCGTCGCGCCGCGCCCCCGGCCTGGGCCGCGGCTTCGCCTTCGAGCGGCTGGCCGGTTTCGACCCACAGGCCTGGCGCCAGCTCAAGGAGCAGGCGCAGGCGCGGGTGGACGATTCGGCATCGGCGCGGATCGTGGGCTCCGACATCTCGACGCGGGTGATCGCCACCGCGCGCGGCAATGCGCAGCTCGCCGGCCTGAAGGGCTGGCTCGACGACGGCCGCCTGAGCTTCAGCGCGGTCGACGCGCGCCGCGTCGAGCCGCCAGCAGCGCACGGCCTGATCGTCACCAATCCGCCCTACGGCGAGCAGAGCGCGCCAAAGTCCGCCACCGTCCCGGCGCTGATGCGGGACTTCGGCGACCGGTTGAAGGCGGCTTTCCCCGGCTGGACGGCGTGGCTGCTGTCGGCCGACCGCGACCTGCCGCGGCAGATGCGGCTGCACGAGACGCGCAAGACCGTGCTTTACAACGGCGCGCTCGAATGCCGACTGTTCCGCTTCGAGATGGTGGCGGGCGGCTATCGCGACCGCGGACGCGCCAGCGGATAGGCCTCGCGCGGCTTCCCGGCGCCCGCGGGGCCGCCCCGGCGCGTTTCTCGACCGCCGAGCCGCCCGGCCGAGGACGGCGCGTCGAGCCGCGCCGCCGCAGCGGTCGCCCGCCGACAACGGCTCACGGCCATTGCGCCGCGCGATCGCGCTGTAGCGGCGGCTCAGCCCTACGGATGCCGCCCCGGCTCAGCCGAGCAGCCGCTCGATGTCGGCCGCGATGTCCTTCGGCTCGGTGGTCGGTGCGTAGCGCTTGACCACGTTGCCATCGCGATCGACCAGGAACTTGGTGAAGTTCCACTTGATCGACTCCGTGCCGAGCAGCCCGGGCTGGGCCTTGGTCAGGAACTTGAACAGCGGATGCGCCGATTCGCCGTTGACGTCGACCTTGGCGAACATGGGAAAGGTCACCCCGTAGTTCACCGCGCAGAACTCGGCGATCTCGGCCTCCGAGCCCGGCTCCTGCTGGCCGAACTGGTTGCACGGGAAGCCGAGCACCGCGAAGCCGCGGTCACGGTACTTCTCGTACAGCGCCTCGAGCCCCTTGTACTGCGGGGTGAAGCCGCACTGGCTCGCGGTGTTGACGATCAGCAGCACCTTGCCCTTGTAGTCGGCAAGCTTGCGCGGCTTGCCGTCGAGGGTGACGGCGGAAAAGTCGTGCACGGTGGTCATATCGGCGGTCGCGCATTGGCGCGGGAAGATGCCCGGCGGGCGATGGCGGCCATCATAGGCGCCCGCCACCGAGCACTGGCCTCGCGCGGGCCCTTCGACGCTCACGGACCAAGGCGCCGCGTCCGACCCACCGTCCCGGCGCCCGGCGGGAGTCCGCGCGTGGCAGCCCGACGCCCGGCCCGGCGACGATCTGCTGGCACCGCCGCCCCTTCGCCGGCGCCCCACTGCGGGCCTTGGTGGCCGCCGATCGCGGCCCGCGGACCCCGGCGACCGGTATGCAACCGCCTAGTCGGTCAAACCGAGGTGCTCGATGCCGCGCTGCACCTCCTGCACGCCGCCGAAGCGCTTCGAATTGAGCTTGATGTTCAGGCGCAGGTCGTTGACCGAATCGGCGTTGCGCAGCGCGTCCTCGTAGGCGATCAGGCCCGCTTCGTGCAGGTCGAACAGCGCCTGGTCGAAGGTCTGCATGCCCTGCTCGCGGCTGCGCTTCATCACCTCGCGGATCTCCGGTATGTTGCCCTTGAAGATCAGCTCCTGAACCAGCGGGGTGTTCAGCAGGATCTCCACCGCCGGGATGCGGCCCTTGCGGTCCTTGAACGGGATCAGCCGCTGCGAGACCATCGCCCGCAGGTTCAGCGACAGGTCCATCAGCAGCTGCTGCCGCTTCTCCTCCGGGAAGAAATTGATCACCCGGTCCAGCGCCTGGTTGGTCGAGTTGGCGTGCAGCGTGCACATCACCAGGTGGCCCGTTTCGGCGAAGGCGATAGCGTGCTCCATGGTCTCGCGCTCGCGCACCTCGCCGATCAGGATCACGTCGGGCGCCTGTCGCAGCGTGTTCTTCAGCGCCACCGCCCAGCTTTCGCAGTCCACCCCGATGTCGCGGTGGGTGACGATGCAGTTCTTGTGCTGGTGGACGAACTCGACCGGGTCCTCGATGGTGATGATGTGGCCCTGGCTGTTCTCGTTGCGGTAGCCCACCATCGCCGCCAGGGTGGTCGACTTGCCGCTGCCGGTGGCGCCCACCATCATGATGATGCCGCGCTTGGCCATCGCCAGGTCGTTGACGATTGGCGGCAGGTTCAGCTCGGCCGCGGTCGGGATGCGATCGGCAATGACTCGGAAGACGATCCCGACCTTGCTCTGCTGCACGAACGCCGAGACCCGGAAGCGGCCGATGCCGGTCGGGCTGATGGCGAAGTTGCACTCGTGGGTGGATTCGAACTCGGCCGTCTGGCGGTCGTTCATGATCGCCCGCGCCAGCTCCGCGGTGTGCTGAGCCGTCAGCGGCTGCGTCGACACCGGCACCACGCGGCCGTCGATCTTGAACGCCGGCGGGAATTCGGCGGTGAGGAAGAGGTCCGATCCCTTCTTGCTGAGCAGCAGCTTCAGCAGGTCGTGGATGAAGCGGGTGGCCTGGTCGCGGTCCATCGTGTCCTCCCCTGGTCAGCCGACGAACGCTTCCGGCGCCTTGGCGTAGGTGCGCGCCTCCGCCGGCGACACCACGTTGCGGCGGACCAGATCGAGCAGGCACTGGTCGAGCGTCTGCATGCCGAACTGGGCGCCGGTCTGGATCATCGAGTACATCTGCGCCACCTTGTTCTCGCGGATCAGGTTGCGGATGGCCGGCGTGCCGACCATGATCTCGTGCGCCGCCACGCGGCCGCTGCCGTCCTTGCGCTTGAGCAG
>CALGWX010000246.1 GCA_937936215.1 uncultured Burkholderiaceae bacterium
GCGCGTGCGGCGCATAGGCCGCGCCGAGGAGGGCCACAAGAATGGCCTGTCCCGCTTTGCCGAAAGACATGACGACGATCGCTGCCCGCGAAACGGCAGATGCCGACAAAACACCTGGTCGCCATTGCTTTCCTTTAACCCGCCGAATCCCTCTTGCGGGGAGTCAAAGCGTCGCGAACTCGCCTTCCCGTTCGTGGCAGGCTGGTCCGGTGCGGCACGCCGAGAGGCTGCAGACGGGGCGGCGTCGCGCCTGAAGGTGTGCCCTCGCGCGGAGTCGCGCCGCCGTTGCCCCGCTGCGCTAAACCGCCCGAAAGCTCGCGGGTCGACAACGCATTGCGCTGGCCGCGGGCGACAGCGGCGAGCCATGGCTCCGCGCCCGTGTGGCGTTCGTTGCGCAGAAGGGCTCGATGGGCGTCGAGGCGGCCGTGGGCTGCCGAGGACGTGCGGCCGGTTGCAGG
Source organism: uncultured Burkholderiaceae bacterium (assembly GCA_937936215.1). GTDB lineage: Bacteria > Pseudomonadota > Gammaproteobacteria > Burkholderiales > Burkholderiaceae_F > JADJWR01. The sequence goes on from CALGWX010000246.1 coordinate 459, forward strand.
CGGGGTGACGAAAAGGGAAGGGAATCTTGCGGCAACGACTGCAGTAAGACATTCGGCTGTCGGTGGTCGCTCGGCGCTCGAGCGTTACGATGTTCGCCGACCTTCCATCTGAAGACGAGGACTCGACACGATGAAGCCGAAATTCGCTCTCGCCGCCGCGATCCTGGCGTTGACGCCGGTCGCATGGGCCGCCGACGTGGGCGTGTCGATCGCGATCAGCGAGCCGGGCGTCTACGGTCGCATCGACATCGGCCGCTTTCCGCAGCCGGCGGTGATCCTTCCGCAACCGGTGATCATTGCGCCGCCGCCCGCCGGTGCCGTCGTCCAGCCGGTTTACATGTGGGTGCCGCCGGGCCACCGGAAGAACTGGGCCAAGCACTGCGCCCGCTACGGGGCCTGCGGCGTTCCCGTCTATTTCGTGCGCCACGACTGGTATGAGCAGCACGTGCGGCATGCGGACGAAGGCAAAGGCAAGGGGAAAGGGAAGAAGTAACCCGATCGCGGCGCGCAAGGGTGCATTGTCGGCCAGTGGCGCCGATGTGAACGTCCCGCTGGCGAGCACGATCACCCCGCGCGACCGACCAGGATCCCTTCGTCGTCGGCGTGATGGCGAGGCGGCCATCGCCCGCGCCCGGCAGCAGTCCCAAAAGCCGACAGCCGAACGCGAGTCAGTCGCGGGGCGCCACGAATCTCGGACGCTTCACCCGCGTGCAACCGCCGGAAGAGAAAAAGGGGCTGCACCCATCGAGTGCAACCCCCGATTAACTTTGGCTCCCCGACCTGGACTCGAACCAGGGACCTGCGGATTAACAGTCCGTCGCTCTACCGACTGAGCTATCGGGGAAGAAAACGCGTAATTATATCGATCCGCGTTCGCCCGACAATCGATCGCCGATCAGCCGCGCAACACGGTGGCCAGCGCGTCGCAGACGTAATCGATGTTCTTGGAGTTGAGCGCCGCCACGCAGATGCGGCCGGTGGACACCGCGTAGATGCCGAACTCGTTGCGCAGCCTTTCCACTTGTGCCGGCGTGAGCCCCGAGTACGAGAACATGCCGTTTTGCTTCAGCACGTAGGAGTAGTCGCCCGGCACGCCGCGCGCCTTCAGTCCCTCCACCAGCGCGACCCGCATTGTCTTGATCCGGTTGCGCATCTCCGCCAATTCCTCTACCCACACTGCGCGCAGCCGCGGATCGCCGAGCACGGCGGCAACGATGCTGCCGCCGTGGGTCGGCGGGTTGGAGTAGTTGGTGCGGATCACGCGCTTCAGTTGGCTGAGCACGCGCGCCGACTCGTCGGCGCTCCGGGTGACGATGGTCAGCGCCCCAACCCGCTCGCCGTAGAGCGAGAACGACTTGGAGAAGGAGCTTGCGACGAAGAACGTCAGGTCCTCGTTCGCGAGCAGGCGCACCGCCGCGGCATCGGCCTCGATCCCTTCGCCGAAGCCTTGGTAGGCGATGTCCAGCATCGGCACCAAGGCTTGCTCCTTGCAGATCTTGGCCACCTCATGCCACTGGTCCAGCGTAAGGTCGACGCCGGTGGGGTTGTGGCAGCAGGCGTGCAGGGCAATGATCGTGCCGGCTGGCGCCGCCCGCAGCGCCGCGCACATCCCGGCAAAGTTCACGCCGTGGGTGGTGGCGTCGTAGTAGGGGTAGGGGGCGACCGTGAAGCCAGCGCCTTCAAACAGCGCACGGTGGTTTTCCCAGCTGGGGTCGCTGATCAGCACCTGGGCCTGTGGATCGACCCGCTTCAGGAAGTCGGCGCCGATCTTCAGCGCGCCGGTCCCGCCCAGGGCCTGCGCGGTAACCAGGCGGCCGGCCGCAATCAGCGGCGAATCGGCCCCGAACAGCAGCTTCTGCACCGCAGCATCGTAGGCGGCGAGGCCTTCGATCGGCAGGTAGCCCCGGGGCAAGCCGGCCTCCACGCGCGCGCGTTCGGCTTCACGGACCGCGCGCATCAGGGGAATGCGACCGTTGTCGTCGAAGTAGACCCCGACGCCGAGGTTGACCTTGGTCGGGCGCGGATCGGCCTGGAAGGCCTCGGTCAAACCCAGGATGGGGTCGCGCGGAGCGAGCTCGACGGAATCGAATATTGAAGTTTTCATTTCTTATTAGATGCTTAAAGGTAAAGTCCTCAGGCGCCACGTGAGGTGTGAGACAAGGGCGGAAAAGCAGCGCCGATCGTGGTCAGTCTACACAGTGCGGCTCCATCTATCCGGTGAGGCCTCCGTCTAAGGTCTAACGCAGGGGGTGTCCGAAACCTGGGGGGTTTGTCAATGCCCCGCTCCCCGCCCAGCAGCGGCCTGCCGCGGCGCACCAAGCCACCGTGGAACGGGGCAGCCCCAGCCTGTCTATGCCCATTTCCCGTATCGGCCGTAAGCAGTCGTAACTAATTGAAAAAGCTGGCTTCCGCCGGCTGGACTGACCAAGCCGGGGGCTAGGTTTTTTTGCCCGCGGCCACTAAACTCCGGGCCCGACGCGCGTCTGTTGCACCGCAAAAACGCAGTGATTCCCGTCAATCCGCAGTCGCCCTTCCGCCTTCGGCAGCCTTTCGCGCCGGCCGGCGATCAGCCGCAGGCGATCGAGCGGCTCGTCGCCGGGTTGAACGACGGGCTGGCTTTCCAGACGCTGCTGGGGGTCACCGGCTCGGGCAAGACCTTCACGATGGCCAACGTCATCCAGGCCATCGGCGTGCCAACACTCGTGCTGGCCCCCAACAAGACCCTGGCGGCGCAGCTATACGCCGAGATGCGCGAGTTCTTCCCCGAGAACGCGGTCGAGTACTTCGTCTCCTATTACGACTATTACCA
>CALGWX010000247.1 GCA_937936215.1 uncultured Burkholderiaceae bacterium
GCGAGGGGGCGCGCTGGTTCGTGCGCGGTCGCGTTCACGCGGCCAACACAACCCGCAGCGGGGCGACCACCCCTGGCAGCTGGCGGCCCGCGGCCGCTGGGGAAAAGCGCCTACTGCAACGCGCAGCTGCCGGGGCCGCCGGGATGGCCGCAGGTGCTGCAGGGGGCCATCGCCGGCTCGGCGCTGGTACTGGCGGCGGCAAAGACCGACAGGTGCTTGTTCAGGTGCGTCGACTGGCAGTGCGGGCAGGCCGGCTGCTCGCCCGAGCGCACCAGCTTCTCGAACTCGCGGCCGCAGTCCTGGCAGGTGTATTCGAAGATCGGCATGGCAAGGCTCCTCGCGATGGCGCAAATTATCGCGCGGGCGTGTCGTTTGCCACCGCGGCGCAGCTCGTCCGCACGATTGGCGCAGGCGCGATGGCCGGTGACGCCAAGGCTTCGATGGTCCGCCTGGTTAGCGCCGGCGTTGCCGCGGCCGACTTCTCAATGCAGCCGGCGCACAAACGCCAGCCGCTGCGAGGGCAGGAAGCCGCAGTCGGTCAGGAAACCCAGCAGCGCCAAGTCGCGCGGCGAAAGAATGGTCTCGACCCGCTCCACCCGCAGTGCGCCGAGGTTGACCATCAACTGCGACAGCAGCGCGTGACCGACGCCGCGGTGCGCATACTCGGGATCGACGCCGATGGTGTCGATGATCGCCACCGGTTCGGTGCGGCCGAAGTCGCCCAGGTCCGTGCGCGCCATCAGGTAGCCGACCACGGTGTCGTCCAGCCGCGCCACCAGCGACACCCGGATCGCGGAGTCGGCCAGCGTCTCCGCGAACTGGGCCCGCATGTACTCGCCACGGTCGCGGCCGGTGAGCAGGCGGTCGATGCGAATGATCGCCGGCAGGTCGGCCTCGGTCATCGAGCGCAGGTCGGCGCCGTCGCGGGCCAGCCGCTCGTAATCGTTGGCGGCCGGCACGCTGTAGTCGTTGGGGTCGCCGCGCGAGGCCGCCTCGCCGACCGCGGCCGCATCGCGCTCGGGCCGATAGGCGCCACCGGCCACCGCACAGTCGACGATGCGATCCGGCGCCAGCTCGAAGCCCATGGCGTCAAACCAGCGCAGCATCTCGTGCTGGTTCCAGCGCGCCGCGCTGCGCAACTCCGCCACCCCCTTGCGCGCGGCGTAGTCGGCGAGCGCCTGCAGCAGGCTGCGCCCCACGCCTTGCTGCTGCCGCTCGCGCCGCACGCCGACCATCTCGATGCGCAGCCCGCTTCGCGCCCGGCCGAACTCGCCGCGCAGGTGCCGGGCCAACAGGTAGCCGGCGAGTTTGCCCTCGGCGTCGACGGCCGCGAACTGTACGTGCCGCGCCGGCTCGCGCAGCGCGGCGTCGAGCCGGCGCTGCACGTAGGCGCGCCGCGGCCGGCCCTCGATCGCCTGGTCGATGGCGACGACCGCATCGAGGTCGCGCGGTTGCAAGGGGCGAACGGCAATGGCGGGCGCAGCAACGGCGGTCATGTCCGGCTCCCGGTCGGCAGCGAGGTACCGATGATATCGGTACCGCAATACCGATTTAGTTGATGCAGGTCAGGCCGGCGGGTGGTGCTCGGCGATGGCCTCGTGCCACGCCACGGCGACCTCGGCGAGCGCCGCCGGCGCCTGCCGCAGCAGCGGTGCGGCCACTGCGCGCACCAGGTCGCGCTCGTGCTCGTCGCACACGTATTCCACCGGCGACTTGCCGTCGACGCGCGCCAGCATCAGCCCCGGCAGCAGGCCGGCGGCGCGCGCTTCCAGCGCCTGGCGCGGCTCGAAACGCGCCGCGGCGAAATACGCCTCGACGAACGCGTCGAACGACAGCCGCAGCGCCGATCGGCAGTCCGGCCGCGGCAGGCACTTCAGCAGCAGGTGGTTCAGGCAGAAGGCGACATCGAACGCCGGGTCGCCGTACCAGGCGCACTCGGCATCGAGCAGCACCGGCCCCCGCGGGCCGACGAGGACGTTCTTCGGACTGACGTCGCCGTGCACCAGCGCCACGTGGGTGACGGCGGTACGCTCGGCCAGCCGATGCAGTGCCGGCGCCAGATCGGGGTGCCTGCGCGCGGTCGCCAGCAGGTACGGCTCCAGTCGCAGCGCGTGGAAGTTCTCGCCGCTGTCGAATTCCCGCGCCAGAGCTTCGCTGCCGCTGCTGGCCTGGTGCAGTTCGCCCAGAAGGCGGCCCACCGCAGCGGCCGTCGCCGGCGCGACGCGGCCGGCGAGCAGCTGCGCCTTCCACACCGGATGCTGCTGCGGCGGCAGATATGCCATCGCGAACAGTCCTGCGCGCGCATCGTGCGCCAGGGGGGTTGGCACCGCCTGCGGCGCGTGGCGCGCGGCAAAATGCATCCAGGCCCACTCGTAGGCGTTGCGCGACACCGGCGCGGTCCACTCATCCGCCACCTTCAGCCGCGGCAGCGCGCGCTTCACACAGATCGAGCGGCCATCGGGCAGGTCGACGCGCCAGATGTCAGAGGACACGCCGCCGGCCAGCGCCTCGCAGGTCGCCCGCTCGCCGGGCCGCAGGAAGCCCTGCTCGCGCAGGAACCGCTCGATGGCGGGATCCGGGGTCCTGTCGCTCATGCGTTCAGCGGCGTGGCGACTCGTTATATGCCGCATCACACCGACGGCGGGCTCGGCGCACTCGGCAGCGTCGAGGGTGGAAACAAGCGTCCCAAGCCGACGCATCGACACCGCCGCACTGGGCTGTCGGCTCGCCAGCCGGCGACACCGCTTGCCCCCCCACTCGCCATGGCTCCACAAGGGCGCCCGACGCCGCTTAGCGTCATCGCTCGCCGGCCGCGAGCCCAACGGCGCCGATCGAAACCGCTCAGCGTCGCACCGCCGTCATGCCGGCGAACCCTGCGCCGCTTTCCTCCTCGATGCGCAGCAGCTGGTTGTACTTGGCCAGCCGCTCGCCGCAGCGCAGGGAGCCGATCTTGATCTGGCTCGCGGCCGTGCCCACCGCGAGATCGGCGATGAAAGGATCCTCGGTCTCGCCGGAGCGCGCCGAGATCACCGCCGCGTAGCCGGCCGCACGCGCGGCGGCAACCACCTCGAGCGTGCCGGTCAGCGTGCCGTTCTGGTTCAGCTTGACCAGCACGCCGTTGGCCACACCGCGGTCGATGCCCCGTGACAGCCGCGCGAGATCCGTGGTGAACAGGTCGTCGCCAATCAGGCGGATCCGGTGGCCGAGACTGGCGGTCAGCCGCTGCCAGCCAGCCCAGTCGTCCTCCGCGAGCGCGTCCTCGACCGAGACCACGGGGAAGTCGCGAACCCAGCCTTCGACCATTGCGATCATCTCGTCGCTTGTGGCGAGCCGCCCTTCGCGGGCCAGCCGATAGGCGCTGGCATCCGCGTCCCACAGCGACGTGGCGGCGACGTCGATGGCGATCGTCGCCTCCGCCCCCTGGCGCAGTCCGGCGGCCTCGATCGCCTCGACCATCAGTTGCAACGCCTCGTGCGCCGTGCCGAAGCCCGGGGCCAGGCCGCCTTCGTCGGCCAGCAGGGTGACGAGGCCGCGGCGCTGCATCAGCCGTGCCGCCGCGTTGCGTACGCGGCCGGCCAGCGCGATCGCCTCTGCGACCGAGCCGGCCGCCGCCGGGACCACGAGGAAGTCCTGCACGTCCATGCCGCAGCCGGCATGCAGGCCACCGGACAGGACGTTGACCATCGGCATCGGCAGCGTGATCTCGGGCGTCGCGGCCAGTGCCGCCAGGTGCGCATATAGCGGCCGTCGCAGGTGCGCGGCGGCAGCGCGGCACGTCGCCAGCGACACGCCGAGCACGGCATTGGCGCCGAGCCGCTCGAGCCGTGGCGTGCCGTCGAGCTGGCGCAGCCGCGCATCGATGCCGCGCTGCTCGCGCGCATCGGCGCCCCGCAGCGCCGCGGCGATTTCGCCGTTGACGTGGCCGACGGCGCGGCGCACGCCAAGGCCGTCGTGCTCGCTGCCGCCGTCGCGCAACTCGTGCGCCTCGTGCGTGCCGGTCGATGCGCCCGAGGGCACCGAGGCGCGGCCAAAGCTGCCGTCGGCCAGCCGCACGTCGACCTCGACGGTCGGCCTTCCGCGCGAGTCGAGGATCTGGCGGGCGACGATCGATCGGATGGCGGCGTCAGCCAAGGCGGTCTCCAAGCGCAGCGGTCTGCCGATGCCGAGCGGCGTCGTGGCGCGTGGCCTTGCGCCGCGCGGCCGCGAGGCATCCACGGCAGCCTGATTCTGACACCCGCCCGCCTGGCGGCCGCGCGTGGTCGGCGCGGGACGGCGCGACGGGCGCGACCCGGCGCGGCACGCGCGGGGCGCTGCGCCCGTGCCTTGCCGCCGCTGGTCGGCATAATCGACCCATGAAGCGTGGCCGCGGCAGTACCCGACGGTGGATCCGTGCGGCAACGGCCGTAGTCACGGGAAGCCGATCCGCCCTTGCCCCCGCCGCGGCGCGTCGCGTCAAGCGAAGGTTGCCTGCGCCAAAGGCGGGCCTCGCGGTGTGCTTTTTCGTGTTGGGCAACGCCTGCCTCGCCGCCGACGGCCCACCGTCGCCGGGCGGGACCTCGGTCACGCCCGCAGCGGAAAGCCCCGCGCCAACCGTTGCACCCAACGCCGAGGCCGGCCGGCCGCCGGACCCGGACGACGACAACCTGCTCGACGCCACCCGCGCGGTCGTTCGCGACGCCACCGAGTGGCTGGTCCGCAGCGTCGACAGCTGGTTTGGCGACCAGCCGTTCGAGCGCGGTGGCCGCGCCGGCGGCCGCATCCGGCTCGGTACGCTGTGGCGACAGGACCAGGGCTTCAACTGGCTGACGCGCTTCAGCCTCCGCGCCGAGTTGCCGAACCTGCAGGCCCGCGGCGCCTTCCTCTTCCTCGGCCGCGACAATGCGCGCGACGTGGTCGCCGACCGCCCCGAGGGCTTCACGCAGCGCGAAACGCTGCGACCGGAAACGCGCCAGGACCAGTCGTTCTTCGCCGGACTGGGCACCGACGCGCAGCGCGCCCTGTCGTTCCGCCTCGGCTTTCGCGGCGGCCTGAAGCCCTACGCGCAGGGCCGGTTCCGCCACGTCTGGGAGATCGGCGAACGCAGCCAGTTCGAGTTCCGGGAAACGGTGTTCTGGACACGGGACGAGCGCTTCGGCTCGACCACCGCGGGGTTCTTCGACACCCTGCTCGGCCCCGCCTTGGCGCTGCGCTGGCAGACCGCGGCGACCATCTCGCAGGAGTCCGATGGCGTCGAGTGGTCGAGCAGCGTGGGCCTGTATCGCAGCTTCGGCTTCCAGCGCCAGCTTTCCCTGGAGGCGCTGGTCAACGGCGCCACCGGCAGCGATGTCGACGTCGCCGAATACGGCGTGCGCGCGCGCTGGGAACAGCCGATCTACCGGGACTGGCTGCTAATCGAGGGGATCGTCGGCTACTTCTGGCCGCGCCGCGGTGCCACGTTCACGCGCGACCAGGCGTTCGGCGTCGGCTTCAGCCTGCAGATGCTGTTCTGACACCGGCGCAGCGGCCGAGCCCGCGGCCGGTCCGTCGGCGGCCTACTTCGCCCGCGCCCGCAGCAGGCGGCCGGAGCGCGCCACGTCGGGGTCGGCGACCCAGACGATCGCGCCCCAGCGCCCCGCGCCCGCCGACAGGCCGTCGACGGCAGCCACGTTGATGCCGGCTTCGGCCAGCACCTTCAGGTGTTCGGCCAGCGCTCCGGGGCGATCGTCGCCCTGGATCAGGAATCCCGCCCGCTTTTCGCTGAACACCAGGCCCGCCTTGCGCGCCGCGGCGGCGAACTTTCGCGTGTCATCGGGCACCACGTCGATCTGCGCCTGCCTGCCGCGGGTGGTGCCGGTGCAGGCCAGCAGGTTGACGCCGCCGCTGACCAGCGCCGCCAGCACCTTGAAGGTCTGGCCCGGCTTGTCTGGCACGGTCGTGGAGAAGTAGTGCACTTTGCGCACGGTGTCCGGCATCTGTCCCCCTTGTGCTTGTCTTGTCACCGACTCGGCAGCCAGCGTATCGCCGCCCGCCGCGGGTCGCGAGTCCACGCTCGCGGTAAGCGGCTAGAGCTCGCGCATCCGCTCGGCGTCGACCATGCGCTTGCTGTAGGAGTGCAGCGTGTACAGGGCCACCGCCGGGTTGTGGCCGGTCAGGCGGTCCTTGGTGATCAAGGTGGTCACCGGCGCCTCCGAATGACGGCTGAACAGGGCATCGTGGCCGACGCACAGGCCGACGATGACGTTCAGGTCGGTCTTCTCGGCGTTCAGCAGCCGTGCCTGGAGGATGGGGTTGCAGGCCGCCTCGAAACCGCCCGGCCTGAGCTTCAGCGCCTCGTCCAGACCGATCGCCGTCTTGTCGACCGAGCCGACCTTGCACAGCACGGTAACCGGGTGCAGGCCGGCCAGGCGCAGGATCCTGGCGAAGATCTTTGTCTCCTCGATCAACCCGAAGCAGGTGGCGATGCCGATGCGCCGGGCGCCGATGCGGTGGGCAAAGGCGACGATCTCCTCGCAACGCGAGATGCGGCCGTAGTAGCGGCCCTCGACCTCCGCCGCCGCGCGCGCCAGCTGGCCATCGAGCTCGTCGCCGGCGTAGGCGCGGCGCGTCTCCTCGACCAGCGCCGGGTCGGCCGCCTCGGTGGCGCAAAAGGACGGGTACTGCTTGTCGTGCCGATAGCAGTTGAGCTGCCCGCACTCCGAGCAGGACGGATCTTCGATCTTGCCGGTCTTGGCCATGGGTGGCTCCGCCAGGGGCACTTGGCGGCCAGTCTAGGGAGCCGGTGGCGCGGCGGATTGACGCAAACGGCATGGCGGGCGCGCCGGGCGGCGCCATTGCGGGCGCGCCGGGCGGCGGCTTCGCACCGCGGCGGCCACGAGCGAGCGCGGCGCGCCGGGCGGTTCGCGCCTCCTCGGCGCCCGCCGCCCGGAAAAGAAAACGGCCCCCGCGAGGAGGGCCGTCAATTTGGTTGCGGGGGAAGGATTTGAACCTTCGACCTTCGGGTTATGAGCCCGACGAGCTGCCAGACTGCTCCACCCCGCGGTAGCCGGCTTCGCAGACGCCAGGAGGGCGCCTTCGAAAGAGCGTGGAGTATAGCCGAACTCGCCGCCCCGCCTTGCCGCCCCCAAGCGGCGAAGGCCTCTGCCGCGCCGTTGATAGACTGAGTCGAGCCATGAGCCGCGCCCTCGCCCGTTTCTGCGCCGCCTGCGGGCAGCCGACCGTCCGCCGCGTGCCCGCGGGCGACAACCGCGAGCGCGACGTTTGCGAAAGCTGCGGCGCCGTCCACTATGTCAACCCGCGTCCGGTGGTGGGCACCATTCCCGTGTGGCAGGACGCGGTGCTGCTGTGCCGGCGGGCGATCGAGCCGCGCTACGGCAAGTGGACGCTGCCGGCGGGCTTCATGGAAGTCGGCGAGACCACGCGCGAGGGCGCGCTGCGCGAAACGCTCGAAGAGGCGCGGGCGCGGGTCGCGCTGGGGCCGCTGTTCACAATGATCGACGTGCCGTACATCGAGCAGGTGCACCTTTTTTTCCGCGCCGAGCTGCTCGACCTCGACTTCGCGCCGGGGGCGGAGACGCTCGAAGTGCGGCTGTTCGCCGAGCCGGACATCCCGTGGCAGGAACTGGCCTTCCGCACGGTGGCGCAGACGTTGCGGCTGTTCTTCGCCGACCGCGCCCGCGGCGAGTTCGGCACCCACGTGCAGTCGATCGAGGCGCCCGCGTGGGCGCGGCCGGCCGGCAGCCCATGATTCCGTGGCTCGCGCCCGGCGATCCGTTTCCGCCGGTGGAGCGCAGCCTTCGCCACCCCAACGGCCTGCTGGCGGCAAGCCGCCATCTGGACGCGGATCTGCTCGTCGCCGCCTACGCGCAGGGCATCTTTCCCTGGTTCAGCGAGGGCGATCCGGTGCTTTGGTGGAGCCCCGATCCGCGCCTGGTGCTGTTCACCGACGAGTTCGTCGCCCGCCGCTCGCTGGTGCGCCGCATCCGCGCCGGGTTGAATGCCGGCCGCTACGAGGTGCGCGTCGACGCCGACTTCGAGGCCACGATGCGCGCCTGCGCCGAGCCGCGGCGGGGCCAGGAAGGCACGTGGATCACCGGGCCGATGCTCGCCGCCTACGCCGAGCTGCACCGGCGTGAGCTCGCGCACAGCGTCGAGGTCTTCAGCGCCGGGCGGCGCATCGGCGGCCTTTACGGCGTGACCCTCGGCCGCATGTTCTTCGGCGAGTCGATGTTCTCGCGCGAGCCGGACGCCTCGAAGATCGCCCTGGCGGCGCTGGTGGCGCTGCTGCGGCTCGAAGAAGTGCCTTTGTTAGACTGCCAGCAGGAAACCGCTCATTTGGCCTCGCTCGGCGCCCGTGCCATCGCGCGTGCTCGGTTCTGCTCTCATGTGGCGGCGGCGGTGCCCCGCCCGCCGATCGACTGGCCGCGCTACCGGCACGAACCCGTGACCTCGCTGCTTCGGGCCTACTGACGTGGCCAACCTCAAGGAGCTGCCCTTCTCGGCGCTGCAGTTCTACGCCACGGCGCCGTATCCCTGCAGCTATCTGGACGACCGGCAGGCGCGCTCGCAGGTGGCCACCCCGGCACACCTGATCAACGCCGACGTCTACTCCGAACTCGTGCGGATGGGTTTCCGCCGCAGCGGCATCTTCACCTACCGGCCGCATTGCGACGGCTGCCGCGCCTGCATCCCGGTGCGGGTCCCGGTGGACGCCTTCACGCCCAACCGCAGCCAGCGCCGCGCCTGGCGCCAGCACCACGACCTGGTGGCGCGGGTGGTGGGCCTGGCCTTCGAGCCGGAGCACTACGACCTGTACCTGCGCTACCAGTCGACGCGCCACGCCGGCGGCGGCATGGACAACGACAGCCGCGAGCAGTACTCGCAGTTCCTGCTGCAGAGCAAGGTCAACACGCGGCTGGTGGAGTTCCGTTCCCCGGACGGCAGCCGCTCGCCCGGGACACTGCGGGCGGTGTCGATCATCGACGTGCTCAGCGACGGGCTGTCCTCCGTCTACACGTTCTTCGACACCTCCGATCCGCGCGCCAGCTACGGCACCTACAACATCCTGTGGCAGATCGAGCAGTGTCGGCTGCTGCGGCTGCCGTACCTGTACCTCGGCTACTGGATCGCCACCAGCCCGAAGATGGCCTACAAGGCGAACTTCCGCCCCTTCGAGATCCTGCAGCAGGGTCGCTGGGTGCGCCAGGGCGCCTGACCGCCGCGGCCAGCCGCCGCGCCCACGCCCGTGCTATACGAACTCGCCCGCCCGTTCATCTTCACGCTCGACCCGGAGACGGCGCACCACCTGGCGTTTTCCAATCTCGAGCGGGCGCACACGCTCGGACTCACCCGCCTTCTGCGGCCGCACGTGGCTGCCGATCCGGTGCAGGCCATGGGGCTTGCCTTCCCCAACCCGGTGGGGCTGGCGGCGGGACTCGACAAGAACGGCGAGCACATCGACGCGCTGGCCGACTTCGGGTTCGGTTTCATCGAGGTCGGCACGGTGACGCCGCGACCGCAGCCGGGCAACCCCACGCCGCGGCTGTTCCGCCTGCCGCAAGCGCAGGCGCTGATCAACCGGATGGGGTTCAACAACGACGGGCTGGAGGCCTTCGTGGCCAACGTGGCCGCTAGCCGTCGGCGCGACGTGGTGCTGGGGCTGAACATCGGCAAGAACGCCGCCACGCCCATCGACAAGGCCCTCGACGACTACCTCGCCTGCCTGCGCCGCGTCTACCCGCTGCTCGCCGACCGCCCGGGCTACGTGGCGGTGAACATCTCGTCGCCGAACACCAAAGACCTGCGTTCGCTGCAGGGCGGCGCCGAACTGACCGCGCTGCTGAAGGGCCTGCGCCGGGCGCGGCGGGAACTGGCCGACGCGCACGGCAAACGGGTGCCGCTGGCGGTGAAGATCGCGCCCGACCTGGACGATGCCGACCTGCCGCGGATCGCCGATGCGCTGGTCGCGCACGAAGTCGATGCGGTGATCGCCACCAACACCACGGTTTCCCGCGACGGCGTGGCCGGACTGCCGCACGCTGACGAAGCGGGAGGGCTGTCGGGCGCGCCGCTGGCCGCGCGTTCGACCGCGGTGGTGCGGCGCCTGGCGCGCAGCCTCAAGGGCGCGCTGCCCGTGATCGGCGTCGGCGGCATCCTGAGCGGCGAGGACGCGGTGGACAAGATCGAGGCCGGCGCCACGCTGGTGCAGCTCTACACCGGCATCATCTACCGCGGCCCGGCGCTGGTCGGCGAGTGCCGGCGCGCCATCCTTCGCTACCGTGAGCAGGCGAAATCCCGGCCGCAAGCCACGACCCGCGCCGCCTGAGGCGGCAGCGACCGAAAGTCGCGGGCTTGCAGCCCGGCCGGTCGAGGCCGGCCCGCGCGGCGACAACGCGTGGGAGTCGATCCGCTGCTTCATCGCGCTGCAGCCGGACGAAGCGGCGCGGCTGCGCCTGGACGAGCTTGCCGCCGAGCAGCAGCGACGCTGGCCGGCAGCGCGGCGCATGCGCGCCGAGAACCTGCACCTGACGCTGGCGTTCATCGGTGCGCTCGAGGCGGCGCGCGCGAGGCAGGTCGCCGCCCGCCTTGCGGCGCTGCGCTTCGATCCCTTCGCCTGGACCCTTGACACGGTCGGCAGCTTCGGCCGCGCGCGGGTGCTGTGGGCTGGAGGCACCGATGCCCGCCTCGACGCGCTCGCCAGCCAGGCGCGCCGCCTGCTGGACGACCTCGACATCGGCTACGACCGCAAGCCGTTCGTCGCCCATGTGACGCTGCTGCGCAAGCTGCCGCGCGCGGCCGCGCAGGAGCCGCCCCGGCGCATCGCGCCGCCGATTCCTTGGCGCGCGCAGCCGCCGGTGCTGCTCGAATCGCGCGCCGAGGCGGGCGGCACGCGCTATGTCCCCGTTTCGCCGCAGCCCGGCGACGGTTGATTTGGCGCGGATCAACACTCCTGCAAAGCGGCGTTGACGGCGCGCGCGGGCGGGCCGGATGCTCGCGCCGATGCGCCCGTTCCCCTCGAAAAGACCTGTCGTGGCCGCGGGCCACGCGGCCTGCCCGTCCCTGACCGGCGCCTGAAGCCGGCCATCGCATGGGTCCGCTCGCCATCACGCTGATCGCCGCCGCCGGCATCGCCGGCTTCTGCGCGCTGGCGTGGCGCAAGCTCGCCATCGTCCTGGCGCTGCAGCCGGAAGTGCGCTGGGACCAGCCCGCCAGGCGGCTGCGCAAGCTGCTCACGCTCGGCTTCCTGCAGCAGCGGATGATCGCCGGCGAGTGGCGGCCGGGGCTGATGCACACGGTGATCTTCCTCGGCTTCATGACGCTGCTGGTGCGCAAGGTGCAGCTGCTGGTGATCGGCTACCAGCCCGCCTTCGTCTACCCGGGACTCGTCGGCGGGCTGTACGCGGCGCTGAAGGACCTCGTCGAGGTGGCAGTCACCGGCGCGGTGCTGTACGCGTTCTGGCGCCGCTTTGTCTTGCGGCCGAGGCGGTTGGAGCCGAACCGCGAGGCGATCGTCGTGCTGTCGCTGATCCTCGCCATCATGGTCACCGACTTCCTGTTCGACGGCTTTCGCTTCGCCCACTACGGCGGCCGCGATGCCGGCATCGCGCACGAGCAGTCGTTCGCCTTGGTCGGCGCGGCGATCGCCGCGGGCCTGTCGGGCCTGGCTCCCGAGCCGCTGGCGGCCGGCATGCACGCCTTCTACTGGATCCAGATGCTGACCGTGTTCAGCTTCCTGGTGCTGCTGCCGCGGGGCGAGCACTTCCACATCGTCACCGCCCTGCCGGCGGTGTTCTTCAGCCGCGACACGCCGCTGAATCGCGTGCCGGCCGTCGACCTCGAAAAGATCATGAGCGACGAGGGCGGCGAGGACATCAAGGTCGGCGCGCGCACCGCCGCTGACCTGGTGTGGAAGGACGCCTTCGACGCCTTCACCTGCACCGAGTGCGGCCGCTGCAAGGACGCCTGCCCGACCTTCCTGACCGACAAGCCGCTGGCGCTGAAGTGGGTGCACGACCGCATCAAGCACCACCTGCTCGAAAGCCGCGAGGCCCTCGTCGCCGGCAAGCACGATGCGCTGCCGCCGCTGGTGGGCAAGGTCATCGCCGAGGACACGCTGTGGGCGTGCACCACCTGCGGCTACTGCGAGCACGCCTGCCCGATCGAACTGGAGCACCTGGGCAAGTTCTTCCGCCTGCGCCAGCACCAGGTGCTGATGGAGGGCGCGTTCCCGGCCGAACTGAAGACGCTGTTCGACAACGTCGAGAGCGCCGGCAACCCGTGGGGGCTGCCGGCCGACGCGCGCGCCGACTGGGCCAAGGGCCTGGACGTGCCGCTGCTCACCTCGGTCGAGCAGGCGAAGGAACTCGACTGGCTCTTTTACGTCGGCTCGGCGCAATCGTTCGACGACCGCAGCCAGAAGGTGGCGCGCGCGTTCGTCAGGATCCTGCGCGCCGCCGGGGTGCGCTTCGCCATCCTCGGGCCCGCGGAGGGCTCCACCGGCGAGTGCGTGCGCCGCGCCGGCAACGAAATGCTGTTCCAGACGCTGGCGCAGCAACTCGTGGAGACGCTCGACGGCCTGGGCGTCACACGCATCGTCACCTGCGACCCGCACGCCTTCAACTCGCTGAAGAACGAGTACCCCGAGTTCGGCGGCGCCTGGCAGGTCGTGCACCACACGCAGCTCATTGACGAGCTGATCCGCAGCGGCCGCCTGCGGCCCCGCCCCGTTTTCGAGCGCGTGATCTACCACGAGCCCTGTTACCTCGGCCGCCACAACCACGAATACGAGGCGCCGCGGCGCGTGCTCGCGACGGTGTGCCGCGACGCGCCGCTGGAGTTTCCACTGAACCGCATGCACGCGATGTGCTGCGGCGCCGGCGGCGGCCGCTTCTGGATGGAGGAGCACATCGGCCGCCGGATCAACGTCACCCGGGTCGAGCAGGCGCTGCCGCAGCAGCCGAAGACGATCGCCACCGCCTGCCCGTACTGCACGACGATGATCCGCGACGCCACCACGCAGCTCGGCCAGGACGAGGCAATCGCCACCCGTGACATCGCCGAGCTGGTGGCCGACGCGATCGAAGCGGCGTCACCCGCCCGCTGACGCCGCGGCCGACGCCCGCCACGGGCGGCGAGCCGGCGAGTGCCAGCGTCGCGGCGCGCGCCTCAGCGCCCTCGCCGCGCCTGATACTGCTCGATGAACGTGCGGCCCGTCGCTGGCGCCGGAAAGTCGCGCTGCGCGGTCCAGCCCGCGCCCAGCAGCGGCAGCGAACGGATGCGGCCCTTGTCGCCGCCCATCCACTTCAGCACGCGCGCGCCGATGCGCGCCATCGGCCGATATAGCGCCGGCCGCAAGGCGGCGAAGGCCCACGCCCGCAGCGCGGCCCGCTCGTACCACGGCCGCAGGCCACGCTCGACCTGGCGCTCGCGCAGCTTGCGCAGCAGGTCCGGCAGCGGGATCTTCACCGGGCACACGACGCTGCACTGGCCGCACAGCGTCGCCGCGTGCGGCAGGTCGATCGCCTTTTCCACGCCAGCGTAGACGGGCGTGAGCACCGAGCCCATCGGCCCGGGGTAGACCCAGCCGTAGGCGTGGCCGCCGATCTTCTGGTACACGGGGCAGTGGTTCATGCAGGCACCGCAGCGGATGCAGCGCAGCATCGACTCGAACTCGCCGCCGAGCAGCCCCGTGCGGCCGGCGTCCATCAGCACGAAGTACATGTGCTCGGGGCCGTCGGCCTCGCCCAGGGACCGCGGGCCGGTCAACAGCGAGAAGTAGTTGGAGATCGGCTGCCCGGTCGCCGAGCGCGTCAGCAGCCGCATGATCGTCGCCGCGTCCTCCAGGGTGGGCAACACCTTCTCGATGCCGGCGAGCACCACGTGCACGCGCGGCAGGATGGTGCACATGCCCTCGTTGCCCTCGTTGGTGACGATGGCCACCGAGCCGGTCTCGGCGATTAGGAAATTGGCGCCCGTCACCCCCATGTCGGAGGACAGGAAGTGGCCGCGCAGCACCTCGCGCGCCTCGCGCGTGAGCTGGTTGATCTCGCGCTTGCGCGGCGTGTGGTGAACGCGCGCGAAGAGCTCGGAGACCTCGTCGCGGTCCTTATGGATCACCGGCGCGATGATGTGCGACGGCGGCTCGTTGTCATTGATCTGCAGGATGTACTCGCCCAGGTCGGTCTCGACCGACTCGATGCCGGCGGCGGCGAAGGCCTGGTTCAGCCCCACTTCCTCCGACACCATCGACTTCGACTTGGTGACCTTCTTGACGCCGTGCCGGCGCGCGATGGCGACGACGAGCTTCGCCGCCTCGGCGTAGTCCTGCGCGTACAGCACGGTGGCGCCGCGCGCGGTGGCCGCGCGCTCGAAGCGGTCGAGCCAGACATCGAGGTGGGCGAGCGGGCGGTTGCGCCGCTCCACCGCCGCCTCGCGCGTGCCCTCGAAGTCGTCGAGCTCGGCGATCGCGGCGGCGCGGGCGTTGATCACCTTGTCGGCGAACGCGGCCAGGTTCTTCTGCAGCCGCGCGTCGGCGAGCTTCATCGCCGCGCGCGACTTGAAGTGCATGCTCTGCACCTGCATCGGCCTGCCCTCCTACGCGTCGCCGGCCAGCACCTGCGCGATGTGCAGCACGCGCGTCGTCTCGTCGCCCGTGCGGCGCAGCCGCCCCTCGATGTTCAGGATGCAGCCGAGGTCGCCGAGCACCACCGCCTCGGCGCCGCTGGCGCGGATGTTGCGGCACTTCTCCTCGACGATCGCGCCAGAGACGTCGCCGTACTTGACCGCGAACGTGCCGCCGAAGCCGCAGCATTGCGCGCAGTCCTTCATCTCCGTGAGCTGCACGCCGGGCAGCAGGCCGATCAGGCGCCGCGGCTGCGCCTGCACGCCGAGCTCGCGCAGGCCGCAGCAGGAATCGTGGTAGGTGATGCGGCCGCGGAAGTCCGAGTCCAGGTGCTCGACCTTCAGCACGGTGGCGAGGAAGTCGGTAAGCTCGTACGTGCGGGCCGCGAGCGCCTCGGCGCGCAACTTTAGGTCCGGGTCGTCCTTGAACAGCTCGATGAAGTGGACCTTGATCTGCCCGCCGCAGGATCCTGACGGCACGACCACGTAGTCGAAGCCGGAGAACTCGTCGATCACCTTCTTCGCCAGCGCGCGGCCGGCGGCGGCATCGCCCGAGTTGTACCCGGGCTGGCCGCAGCAGGTCTGCGTCGGCGGCACCTCGACCGTGCAGCCGGCGGCTTCCAGTAGCTTCAGTGCCGCAAAGCCGATCTCCGGCCGAACGAGGTCGATCAGGCAGGTCACGAAAAGTCCTACTCTCAAGCGCCCCCCACGACGAGGTTCATCGCCCGCGCCGGCGTCGCGGCGGTGGCGATGGCGGCTTTCCGCAATGCGACATAGAATTCGCCATGTTCAATGCCGCTGCGCACGATGACTGATCGATCCCCGAAGACCGCCGCGCCCCGAGAGAAAACCGCCATCCAGGTGATCGAGCGCATGATGAACCTGCTCGACGCCCTGGCCGCGCAGACGAGCGCGGTGAGCCTGAAGGAACTGGCTTCCTCGACGGGGCTGCACCCCTCGACGGCGCACCGGATACTAAACGACATGGTTGTCGGACGGTTCGTCGACCGCGGCGAACAGCCGGGCACCTACCGCCTCGGCATGCGCCTGCTCGAACTGGGCAACCTGGTGAAGGCAAGGCTGTCGGTGCGCGAGGCGGCGATCGAGCCGATGCGCGAGCTGCACCAGCGCACCGGGCAGACCGTCAACCTGTCGGTGCGACAGGGCGACGAGATCATCTACGTCGAGCGCGCCTACAGCGAGCGCTCCGGCATGCAGGTGGTACGCGCCATCGGTGGCCGCGCGCCGCTGCACCTGACCTCGAGCGGCAAGCTGTTCCTCGCCACCGATGACCCGCGCGCCGTCCGCGCCTACGCCACCCGCACCGGGCTGGCCG
>CALGWX010000248.1 GCA_937936215.1 uncultured Burkholderiaceae bacterium
TTGAACACCGACGGCGCTTCGGCGCTCGGACGCGCGAGCCTGCCTACCGCGCAACCTAGCGCGCGGCGGCCATCCGCGATTGAGATCGGTCAAGGCCGGCGGGATCATCCGGGCTACGTTGAAGCCTCGCGCGAGGCGAGCCGATGCGAAGCCGCGACCCGACAGCGAGCCCCCTGCTCACCGATCTGTACCAGCTCACCATGCTGCAGGCCTACTGGGCCAGCGGCATGAACGAGACGGCCGCGTTCGAGCTCTTCGTGCGCTCGCTGCCCCCCGGCCGCAACTTCCTGCTCGCAGCCGGCCTGGAGACGGTGGCCGACTACCTGCTCGGGCTGCGCTTTGCCGACGACGACCTCGCGTGGCTCGCCTCGACCGGCCGCTTCGACGCCGCCTTCCTCGACTCGCTGCGGGACTTCCGCTTCAGCGGCGACCTGGACGCGATGCCCGAGGGGACCGTCGCCTTCGCCGACGAGCCGCTGCTGCGCGTGACCGCGCCGCTGCGCGAGGCGCAGTTCATCGAGACGCGGGTGCTGAACCTGGTGCACTTCCAGACGCTGGTCGCCAGCAAGGCCGCGCGCTGCGTGCTGGCGGCCAGCGGCAGACCGCTGGTGGACTTTGGCCTGCGCCGCGCCCACGGCGGCGAAGCGGGGCTGCTGTCGGCGCGCGCCAGCTACCTCGCTGGCTTCGCCGGCACCGCCACCGTCGAGGCCGGGCGCCGCTTCGGCATCCCCATCTTCGGCACGATGGCGCACTCGTTCGTGCAGGCGCACGACGACGAGGCCACCGCCTTTGCCGACTTCGCCCGCGCGCAGCCGGGCAACGTCACGCTGCTGATCGACACCTACGACACCGCCCGCGCCGCGCGCAAGGTGATGGCGCTGGCCGCGCGCGGCGTGCCGGTGCAGGGGGTGCGCATCGACAGCGGCGACCTGGCCGCGCACGCGCGCGAGGTGCGCCGCATCCTCGACGAAGGCGGGCTGGCCTCGGCGCGGATCTTCGCCAGCGGCAACCTGGACGAAGAGCGGGTGGCGCAGCTCGTCGCCAGCGGCGCGCCGATCGACGCCTTCGGTGTGGGCACGCGGATGAACGTCTCCGCCGACGCGCCCTTCCTCGACTGCGCCTATAAGCTGGTGGAGTACGCGGGCCGGCCGCGCCGCAAGCGCTCCGAGGGCAAGGCCACCTGGCCGGGGCGCAAGCAGGTCTTCCGCCGCTTCGACGCCAGCGGCACGATGGCCGGCGACCTGCTCGCGCTCGAAAGCGACGCCGCCGACGGCGCACCGCTGCTGGCGCCGGAGCTGCGCGGCGGCGCGCGGGTCGGCCCCGCCCCGACGCTCGAGGCCGTGCGCGATCGTGCCCGCGCGCAGATGGCGGCGTTGCCGCCGCGGCTGCGCGCGCTCGCCGCGGCCGACCCGTACCCGGTCGAGATCGCCGCCTCGCTGCGCGCGCTGGCCGCGCAGATCGACGCACAGACGGCGCGACAATGAGGCCGGCCTCGGCTTCGGCCGCGAGACGGCGCCGCGTTCCTTGCCGTCGATCAACGCCGCGCGGGGCGCGGGCGCTATGGTGAATTCACTTCTGGAGACACGGAGCCGGCCATGGGCCGCAAGCACATCCCGCCACCGCCGATCGAAACGCTGCTCGACCCGCCACCGGATGCGCGCATCGTCACCCGGCCCGACGGCTATCACTGGCTGACGGCCGACGGCAAGCGCGAGATCGGCCCCTTTGCCACCTACGAGGAGGCGGAACTGGACATGCGCGCCGACGAGCACTCGGAAATCGAGCCCGAGGAGACGCTCGCCGAGGCGGAAAGCGAGATCGGCATCGCCGACTGGATCGACCCCGAGACCGGCGAGCCCGCCGAGGAGGAGCGGCCCCGCATCGAGGATCACTGAGCCGCGGCGGACGCCCGGTGTCGGTTCCTTGCCCGTGCGCAGCGACGCCGTTCGCCCGCGGGCCAAGCCGATGGCGGGCGTCGCTCCGCGCGGCGGATCCCGTGTTCCTGAAGGCCATCGAGTGGATCGTTCGCCGCAAGAGCCATGGCTGCCGGATACGCGTACTTCGAGCACGGCGCCGACATCGGCGTGCAGGGGACGGGCGCGACCGTCGAGGAGGCCTTCGCGCAGGCGGCCGCGGCGATGTTCGCCATCATGGCGCCGCCCGAATCGGTGCAGCCGCGCGTGGAGGTCGCCGTCGACTTCGAGGAGGACGACCTCGAACTGGCGCTGGTGCGCTGGCTGAACGCGCTGCTGGCGCAGGCGCGCGAGCGCGGCCTCGTCTTCAGCCGCTTTGAACTGAAGCGCGAGGGCAACCGCTGGCAGGGCACGGCCTGCGGCGAGCGGTGGCGCGACGAGCACGCCCGCGGCACCGAGGTCAAGGGCGCCACGCTCACGGCGCTGGCGGTGCGGCCGGCGGCGCAGGGCTGGCAGGCGAGCTGTGTCGTCGACGTGTAGGCAGGAGGACGACGATGGACCTGGACAAGCTCGAGCGCATCGACGATTGGACCTGGCGCGTCAGGCGCGACCCCGCCGCCGGCGGCGGCGAGGCGCTGCTGTATGGCGACCGGGACCTGGTTGCGGTGATGGACGACAAGGTGCTGGAGCAGATCGGCAACGTCGCCCGGCTGCCGGGCCTGGTCGGCCCGGCGATGGCGATGCCGGACGCGCACTGGGGCTATGGCTTCCCGATCGGCGGTGTGGCGGCGTTCGACCCCGACCAGGGCGGGATCATCTCCGCCGGCGGCGTCGGCTTCGACATCTCCTGCGGCATCCGCTGCCTGCGCACCGACCTGATGCTCGCCGACGTGGCGCCGAAGCTGGAGCAGCTCGGCGAGCGGCTGTTCCAGACCATCCCCGCCGGCGTCGGCGTCGAAGGCGACCTGAAGCTGTCGGTCGACGAGCTGGACACGGTGATGCGCGACGGCGCCGAGTGGGCAGTGCGGCGCGGCTTCGGCAGCGGCGAGGACCTGCAGTACGTCGAGGAGCACGGGCGGGTGGCCGGCGCCGTGCCGGGCAACGTCTCGCAGACGGCAAAGAAGCGGCAGCGCGGCGAGATGGGCACCCTGGGCTCCGGCAACCACTACCTCGAGGTGCAGGTGGTCGACCGCGTCGACGACGCGGCCGCGGCCGAGGCCTACGGCATCCGCGAAGGGCAGATCGTGATCTCGATCCACTGCGGCTCGCGCGGGCTCGGCCACCAGATCGGCACCGACTACCTGGTGAGCCTGGCCAAGGCCGCCGGCCGCCTCGGCATCGCCCTGCCGGACCGGGAACTGGCCTGCGCGCCGATCCACTCGCCGGAAGGGCAGGCCTACCTCGGCGCGATGAACGCAGCGATCAACGTCGCGCTCGCCAACCGGCAGATCCTCACCGCGCTGACCCGCGACACCGTGCGCGAGCTGTTCCCCTCGGCGCGGGTGGAGACGCTGTTCGACGTCTCGCACAACACCTGCAAGGCGGAGACGCACGTCGTCGACGGCAAACCGCGCCGGCTGTACGTGCACCGCAAGGGCGCCACCCGCGCCTTCGGGCCGGGGCACCCCGATCTGCCGCCGCGCTACCGCGACGTGGGCCAGCCGGTGATCATCGGCGGCAGCATGGGCACCGGCAGCTACATCCTCGCCGGCACCGCGCAGGGCGAGGCGCGCTCGTTCAGTTCCGCCAGCCACGGCGCCGGCCGGCAGATGAGCCGCAACCAGGCGCTGAAGCAGTGGCACGGCCGGCAGCTGATCGACGAGCTGCGCGCCCGCGGCATCCTGATCCGCACCCGTTCGATGCGCGGCGCCGCCGAGGAAGCGCCCGGCGCCTACAAGGACGTCGATGCGGTGGCGCGCGCCACCGAGGGCGCCGGCCTGGCGCGCCGGGTGGCGTTCCTTCGCCCGAAGGTGTGCGTCAAAGGCTGAGCCGCCGTGAGCGACATCGCACCCTCGGCGGCACGCGGCCCGTGGCCGATGCGGGGCAACCGCGCCCCCGCGGCCCTTTTGGCCTCAGCGGCCCGACGGCGGACATCACGGTCCGCCCGCGCCCAGGCCGCAAGGCAATCGTCGCGAGCGGCCCGAGGTCGCGGCGGGCGGCGCCGCCGCCAGGACGAAACGCGCCGCGGCTTCATTCACGGCCGCGCCACCGGGAGCTGAGATGGAAATCCGCATCGACCCGCACCGCCTGCCGGGCTCGCTGCTGCTGCCGGAGCAGCCGCAGGGCGTGGTCGCCTTCGCGCACGGCAGCGGCTCGGGGCGGTTCTCGCCGCGCAACCGGCAGGTGGCGGCGCGCCTGCGCGAGGAGCACCTGGGCACGCTGCTGTTCGACCTGCTGACCGAGGCCGAGGCGCTCGATCGCCGCAACGTCTTCGACATCCCGCTGCTGGCGCAGCGGCTGGGCGATGCGATCGACTTCCTGCGCAGCCACGCCGCCACGGCGCGGCTGCCGATCGGCCTGTTCGGCGCCAGCACCGGCGCGGCGGCGGCACTGGTGGCGGCGGCCGAGCGCCCGGAGCAGATCGGCGCCGTCGTCTCCCGCGGCGGCCGCCCCGACCTCGCCGGAGAGGCGTTGGCGCTCGTGCGGGCGCCGACGCTGCTGATCGTTGGCGGCGCCGACACCGAGGTGCTGCGGCTCAATCGCCTGGCGGCGCGCCAGATGACCTGCCCCTGCGAACTCGACGTGGTGCCCGGCGCCACGCACCTGTTCGAGGAGCCGGGCACGCTGGAGCAGGTGGCCGAACTGGCGGCGCGCTGGTTCGCGCGGCACTGCCGTCCGGCGCCGCCGGCCTGAACGCGCAGCCGGCGAGTCTACGCAGGCCGCCGGTGCGATCCGGTGCAGCCCGCTTCGTCGGCACCGAGCGCGGCCACGGTAAACAACTCGGCGCGCCCGACCGCAAGCCGCAGCGCCTAGGTTAACAATCATGGTCCAACTGCGTCGCAAACGTTGCGCGACGTCGTGATAGCAGCGGACGCCAACACCCTACCGTGACGCGGACGCGGCGGCGCGCCACGGTTCACCGGGCGCGCTGCAAACAACGACCGCAGCGCCGCAGCGGCTGCGCCCGTACGGTCAACCGCGGCGTGTCGCGACAGATGGCACGGGGCACCGGGCGGCAAGCCGCGGCGCCGAGGCTCGCCATGACCAGCGTCCGGCCGCGGCCGCAAGCGGATCGCGTCGTCGCGCCGGCAGCGGACGCCAACACCCCACCGTGACGCGGACGCGGCGACGCGCGACGGTTCGCCGGGCGCGCTGCTCGCGACGGTCCCCCAGGCGCGCTGGGCACGGCGCCCCGCAGCCGCTACGCGCGCACGATCAGCAGCGGCGTGTCGCAGCGGGCGGCGATGCGCGTGGCCACCGAGCCCAGCAGGGCGGCCTTGAAGCCGCCGTAGCCGTGCGAGCCGACCAGCAGCACGTCGAGGTTCTTCTTCGCATAGGCGGCGATCTGGTCGCCGGGCATGCCCGTCAGGCGCACTTCGTCGGCCTGGCGCTTGGCTTTCTCGAACAGGCGCCGCGCCGGCACGATGGCGTTCTCGAAGTCCTTGTCCTGGAGCATCTTGATTTCCTGCTCGGAGTAGCTCGGCACCGCCACGCCGCCTAGGTCGGCCATCACCGGCATCACGAAGTCCGGCACGACGTGGATCAGCGTCATCTTCGGCTGCGCGCCGAACAAGTCGCCGTGCCGCAGCGCGAACTTGACCGCCGCCAGCCCGAACTTGCTGCCGTCCACGGCGATGCCGGTGCGAAGATGGTCGCCGCGCGGCGCCGCGGCCGCGCGCAGCACCAGCACCGGCCGCTTGGTGCGCGCCAGCACGCCCTGCGTCACAGAGCCGAACAGCAGCCCCTTGAACTCCGAGTAGCCGTGGCTGCCGATCAGGATGAGATCGGCCTTTAGTTCATCGGCCACCGCGGCGATGGTCTCGGCGGCATGGCCGCTCTCGGCGCGCGTTTCCGCCTTCAGGCCGGCCTTGGCCAGCGCCTTGCGCGCCGGCGCCAGCACCGCCTCCGCCTCGGTCTGGTAGATGCGGCGGGTGATCTCGCGCCCCAGCTCCGCGGCCACGCGGCTCGCCAGCCGCGGCTGCACGTTCAGCAGGTGCACCTCCGGCTCGGCGCCGATC